>JAYTZB010000080.1:0-2832 GCA_043742085.1 Polyangiaceae bacterium | reverse complement strand
TCTGCTCGATGAAGTCCTCGAAGGCGCCGACGTGATCGTTGCGCTTCGTGTACTCGGCGACCTGCCCGTACTCGAGTTCGAGGACGCGCGTGGCGACGTGGTCGAGGAGGTAGCGATCGTGTGTCACGAGGAGGACGGCGCCGGGGAACTCGCGGACGAGATACTCCTCGAGCCACGCGATCGTGTCGGCGTCGAGGTGGTTGGTGGGCTCGTCGAAGATCGCGAGGTCCGGCTTGGCGACGAGGATGCGCGCGAGCGCGACGCGACGGCGCTCGCCGCCGCTCATCGTCCCGACGGGACGCTCGACGTCGATGACGCCGAGGTGGAGCAGGATCTCGTCGACCTCGTGATCGCGCGACCATCCGCCGAGGCGCTCCACGTCCTCGGCGAGCGTGGCCTGCTGATCCATGAGCTCGTCGTCGACCTCGCCCTCGCCGATGCGATGCGAGACGGCGTCGTAGGCGGACTTCGCGGCGTGCCACGCGGCGAGGCCCTCGCGTGCGATCTCGCGCGGACTGCGATCGGGATCGAGCTGCGGCTCCTGCGGGAGGTAGAGGATGCTGGCATCGCGACGGCGGTCGATGCTGCCGGTGTCCATGGGCTCGAGCCCGGCGAGGACGCGGAGCAGCGTGGATTTCCCGGTGCCGTTGGGGCCGAGGAGCGCGACCTTCTCGCCGCGCCGGATGGTGAAGGTCGCATCCTTGAAGAGCGGCTTGAGCCCGTAGGCCTTGGTGATGGCGTGCGCAGTGAGAACGGGCATTTCTGGATGCCCCCTTAGCAGAGGTGCACCGCGGACCGCGGGATTTAGCGGCGGAGCTGTGCGTCGTGCGTGAAGATCAACCGTCGCGCGAAGGTGGCGGCAGCGACGCCGGCTACGGCCGCCACCGCGACGAGCTGGTACATGATGACCACCTGGTAGCGAACGGCCTGCTCCGGTGCGGTGCCGCTGAGGATCTGGCCCGTCATCATTCCAGGCAGCGAGACGAGACCGACGGTGACGAGGCCGTTGATGGTCGGGATGAGCGCGGCGCGGAGCGCGGCCTTCATGTACGGCGCGATGGCTTGCTGCGGCGACGCTCCGAGCGCGAGGTACTGCTCGAGCGTGGGCTCCTCGGTGCGCGCCGAGGCGAAGAGCCGCTCGAAGACCTGCGCGACCACGTTCATCGCCGACGAGAGCATCATGCCGCCGATGGGGATCACGTAGCGCGCCTCGAACCATGGCCGCGGCGGGATGACGAAGACGAATACCGGCACGAGCGCGACGAAGGCGCCCAGGCCGATGGCCGCGAACGCGTACGGGAACAGCGCGCGGGCGGGCGGGCCATGCTTCAGGCGTCGCGTGGTCGTCCAGGCCGCGACGGTCCACATCACGGTGAGCACTGCGAGCACCGCGAGGGGGTGCTCCGCCGCAATGAGCAGACGCAGCGCATATCCGATCGCCACCAGCTGTACCGCGCAGCGGATGGCGCCGAGGCCGAGGTCCTTCTCGAGATCGAGCTGCTTGGCGCGAGACAGAACGATCGCCACCACGACGAGCAGCCCGGCGATGCCGAGGCGCCACAGCGGTATCTCGACATAGGTCATGACGTGCCGTTCCCGCCGAGCACACCCGCGGTCATGTGCCGGCGCTCTCCGCCGAGGCGCGCTGCATGCTCCTCGGAGTGCGTGACGGTGAGGACGGCGGTGCCGCTGCGACCGAGCTCGAGGAGGAGATCGAGGATGACGTTGGACGACGTGGGATCGAGGGCCGAGGTGGGCTCGTCGACCAGGAGCACGCGTGGCTCATTGGCGAGCGCGCGGGCGAGCGCTACGCGGAGGCGCTCGCCGCCCGAGAGATCGCTGGCGACGCGTGTCGCGAGCCCGGAACCGAGGCCGACGCGCCTGACGAGCGCGACCACGGCGGCGTCCGAGAGCGACTCCCCTCGGAAGCCCGGGCCGGCGCGCAGGTTGTCGGCGACGGTGCCGTCGAACATACGCGGCGACTGCGGCACGTAAGCAACGCGCCTCCGGTACTCGCCGATGCCGACCGCATGGACCTCGCGGCCCTCGAGGAGGATCGACCCCGACGCGAGCGGGATGAGCGTCGCCATCGCTCGGAGCAGCGTCGACTTGCCGGAGCCCGAGCCACCCTGGATGGTGAGCATCGTCGCCGGCTCGAGCGTCACCGTCGCGCCGTCGACGACGCGCTTGCCGTCACGGAGGACGGTGATGTCCCGGGCGACGAGCAGCGGGGAGGCCACGTGGCCTGAGGTACTAGGTTCAGTCGGTCGCGGGAAGGGCGATGCGTTCGGGAGCCGTGTCGCCGTACGTGTCCCAGCAGTAGACGGCGTCGTCGTCGCGCAGCGCGCAGAAGCGGTGCATGCCGGAGGCGATCGCCCGAACGGGTCCGCCGACGTCGCGAACCCGTGGCTCGTAGGTCGCCTCGCGTTGCTGCCTGGCGATGTTGCGATTGCCGCCGTGGTCCCAGTCGTAACGCTGGCAGAGCAGCGAGCCGTCGACGGCGGTCGCGCAGACGTCGTTGCCCGCGGAGGCTGCCGTACGCACCCGCTTGCCGAACGGGGGTCGGAGGATACCGTCGGTGGAGTGACACTCCACGTCGCCGGAGACGAGCACGAAGCACGCTTGCGTGTAGTTTCCCGACATCCGCGCGATGGGCTCCTTCGGGGCTTCGAGCGACGTGAACGGCTTGTTCTCCCCGTCGGTGATGCCGTCCGAAAAGCACTTCGTGTGGTCGTCGCGATAGCGCGTGCAGGCCATGCCGACGCCGGACGTCATCATCTCGACGGCGCCCGCGTTCGCGCCGCGCGCGTAGCGACCCCTGGACGACAGATC
>JAYTZB010000079.1:0-2180 GCA_043742085.1 Polyangiaceae bacterium | reverse complement strand
GCCGCATGTCGAGGTTGCGCAAGAGGTTGCGCAAGAGGCTGCGCAAGAGGACGCGCCCGACGTCGAAGAGCAGGCATCGACCCCCGCTCCGACGCCCGTGACGTCGGTCCCTGGAGAGGTCGTCGAGCGACCACGTCCCGCTCGTGGTGCGATGGCCGCGCCGCCCGATCGTGCGGACCTCCTCGGGCGATTGCGCGAGAGGGCTGGAAAACTGGCTCCGGAGCGCGTGCAAGCGATCCTGTCCGCGCGTCGCTGACACGTTCGCTGCGTTTCGGCACGTTGCCGCACACCCACCGCTCCGGGGGCGACCCGCGTTCTTCTCGCGTGCGCGGCTGGGTGCACGATACTCTCTGCCCAGGGGATATGGATCCGGCTCAGCTCCAACCTGGTCATCGACTGGACCGGTACGAGTTGCTCTGCCCGCTGGCGTACGGGGGCATGGCCTCGGTGTGGCTCGCCCGTTTCGGCGGTCGAAAGGGATTCGAGCGCCTGGTCGTCGTGAAGATGATCCTGCCGCAGTACTCGCAGGATCCGCGCTTCCAGGAGATGTTCGTCGACGAAGCGCGCATCGCCTCCCGCATCGAGCACGGGAACGTCGCGCGCATCGTCGACGTCGGCGAGCAGGAGGAGAACACCTTCATCGTCATGGAGTGGGTCGACGGCGACTCCCTCTCCAAGGTGGTGCGCGCCGCGGAGCAGAAGAAGCAGCGCATCCCCGCGGGCATCGCGCTCCGCATCTGCGCCGACGCCGCCGCCGGTCTCCACGCCGCGCACGTCCTCAAGGAGCGCGACGGCACGCTGCTCGGCGTCGTCCATCGTGACGTCTCACCGCAGAACATCCTGATCTCGAACGCGGGCGCTACGGTGCTCATCGACTTCGGCGTCGCGAAGGCGCGCGACCGCGTCTCGCAGGAGACGAGCGCGGGTCAGCTCAAGGGCAAGATCCGCTACATGGCGCCGGAGCAAGCGCTCGGACGCAACATCGATCATCGTGCCGACGTATGGGCGCTCGGCGCGATCCTCTACGAGCTCTTCGCGGGTGTTCCGCCGTACGACGGCCCCAACGAGGTCGCGACGCTGCACAAGCTCACGAGCGGCGCGCTCCCCGCCCCTCTGCCTCCGTACGTGCCGGCGCCCATCCGCGCCATGATCGAGCGCACGCTAGCCTACGACGCGGAAGGTCGCTACGCATCGGCGCTCGAGCTGAACCTGGCGCTCGAGACATGCATGATGCAGATCGGCGAGCCGACGAGCGTCGCTGTCGTCGCTCACTACACCGGGCAGCTCCTCGCCGATCGCAAGGCGGCGCGAACGCGCGCGGTCGACACTGCGCTCGCTGCCGCCCACGCGCGCGATGCGGCCGGTCGCGCCTCGAGCCTGCCGATGTCGGCGGCGCGCGTTCCGGTGCCGCAGCCATCGTCGCCGTCGTCAGCGTCGTCGCCGTCGTCGCTGTCGGCGCGGTCGACACCGGGCTCGAACGCCGGTCTCGGGTCGGGCTCGGGCTCGGGCTCGGGCTCGGGCGCCCGCTCCGCCGTCGGTTCGGGAGGCCCGCCACCGTCGTCGATCGCCAGAGCTTCGCACTCGAGCTCGGGGCGTCCTTACGCGCCGACGCCTTTCTCCAGCGCGCCGCCTTCGCACGGTGAGCTGGTCTCGTCGCCGAGCAACATGGGTTTGTCGGGGCTCTCCGAGGTGCCGAGCGCGACGAGCTCGGCGACGCTCGGCTCGGCGGCCATGGAATATCCGCCCGCGGAGCTCATCGAGGAATCGGCCCAGGCCGCACGGCGCCGTCGCTTGATGACCGCCGCGATCCTCAGCGTGTCCGTGGTCGCTGGCGTGGTCGGTCTCGTGCTGATCATCAGCACCGCGATCCTCAAGAAGAACGACGCCGGCGTGAACGGCGCGATGAGCACATCGCACACGTCTCCCCCGCCCGAGGCCACGGACCCTGCGTCGCTCGGCAACGGCAGCGGCGCGAGCACCGGCGACCCGCCGGCATCGCCCACGACGCCGCCCGTCGCATCGGCAACGACGACCGCCGGCTCGGGATCGGGCGGCGCAGCACCCACCGTGACGGCACCGGTCGCGACGCCCACGCCCACGCCTGCGCCGACCGTCGCTCCGACCTCAACGACCGCGTTCGGCGGAAGCGGCGGGGCCGCCGCGCAGACGCATCGCGCACC
>JAYTZB010000078.1:0-10542 GCA_043742085.1 Polyangiaceae bacterium | reverse complement strand
GAGGCCGCGCGTGCGTCGGCGAAGCGAGCGGCAGCGCTCGTCGAGCACGCTCCGCGCGCGCATGCGCTTCTCCGCACGCTCTCGTCGGGCCGTGAGCCGGCGGACATCGACGCCCAGCTCGAGCACGTCGAGCACCTCGTGGCGCACGTCTCCGATGCGCTCGTCCGCGCCGACTTCCTCGTCGAGAAGGGCCGCCTGCTCGAGGCTCGCGGCGACGCATCGGCCGAATCGGCGGCGGCGTATGCAGCGGCGCTCGCGCTCGTCCCCGACCACGCCGGCGCGCTCGCCGGCCTCGAAGCTGCGCTCGAGGCGACCGGTCGCTGGTCGGAGCTCGCCGCGCTGCTCGGTCGTCTCGCGGGGCTCGCCGGTGAGCCGCTCGCGTCGGCGTGGCTGCACGTCGAACGCGCGCTCATCTTCGATCGAAGGCTCGGGGACGCCGGCACCGCCCGCGCCGCGCTGGAGCATGCCATCGAGCTGGCACCCGGCATCGGCGCGGTGCGACAGGCGTTCGTCGATCACGTCGTCGTTCATCGCGACGATGCCCGGCTCGGGTCGCTCCTCGAATCGGAGGCGGCGCTCGAGAAGGATCCGGCGCGCGCGAGCTGCCTCGAGCTCGACGGCGCACGCGCTCATCTCCACGCCGGCGAGGAGACGCGCGCGCTCGCGCTGCTCGAGCATGCTCACGCGCGCTCACGCACGTCCAAGGTGGTCGATACGCGCGTCGCCCACGAGCTTGCACGTCTTCTCGACAAGGCCGGACGTCACGCCGACGCGCTTCGCGTGCGGAAGAACGCGCTCGGGATGGTCTCCGGACCGAGCGGCGAGCTGCTCGCCCTTCGCGCCGTTGCCGCCACGGCCGAACGTGCCGGCGTTCTGCCCGAGGCGGTCCTCGCGCTGGAGCGAGCGCGCGTCCTCGACGCCGAGGACGCGACGGTGCTGGAGGATCTCGATCGCTTGCTGGTGGGCGCGGGTCGTCATGATGCGCGCGCGGTGCTCTGGATGCGCGAGGCGGCGCTCGCCGACGACACGCGCGCGAAGACGCGGGCGCTCCTGGTCGCGGCGGATGCCTCCGCTGCGGCGGGACGCGATGTCGATGCCGCGCGCCATCGTGAGGCGGCATGGCTCGCGGATCCCGCTGCGCCCGGCGTGTTCGATGCGCTCGCGGAGCGCCTGGCGGCGGCCGGATCGCGCGAGGCAGTCGCGGCGCGCGTCGAGCTCTATGCGAAGGCCGCGGAGCGCGTCACGGACAGCGGGAAGCGCCTCCATTACCTGGAGAAGATCGCGTGGCTGTGGGACGACGTCGCCGGCGACGCGGCGCTCGCGGCACGCGCGTACGAGGACGTCCTCCTCATCGACCCGCAGCGACGGAGCGCCATCGCCGGCCTCGCGTCGGCGGCGGCTCGCGCGCGCGACGGCAAGAAGCTCGCACGTGCGCTCCTTGCCGAGGCCGACGTCGTCGACGACGACGAGGCGAAGACCGACGTGCGCTTGCGCGCTGCCGAGGCGCTCA
The DNA here is from genome assembly GCA_043742085.1 of Polyangiaceae bacterium. Classification (GTDB taxonomy): domain Bacteria; phylum Myxococcota_A; class Polyangia; order Polyangiales; family Polyangiaceae; genus Labilithrix. The sequence goes on along the minus strand of JAYTZB010000078.1, from coordinate 9,032 downwards.
CCGACGTGGATCCGGAGCGTGCCCTGGCGCTCGCCGAGTCGGTGGCGACGAGCCAGCACGTGTCGTTTGCGATGCGCGCGCGCGAGCTGGTGACGCGCGTGCATGCGAATGCGGGGCGCTGGGAGCTGGTCGCGAGGTCGCTCGCCGATCGTCGCGCTGCGGAGCGGAAGAAGAGCGCGAAGCTGGCGCTGGCGCTGGCCGAGGCCGCGGTGCTGTCGCAACGGCTCGGCGATCCCGATCGCGCGCTCGCGACGCTCGAAACCGCGCGCGCGCTCGCGCCGGACGACCCCGCCATCGCGTCGGCCATCGTCGCGTCGCTGGAGGCGAAGGGTGACGAGGCCGCGCTCCGGACCTGGCTGGAGAAGCTCGCTACGGGAGCGACCGACCCCGATACACGCGTGGCGTATCTCGTGCGCGCGGCGGAGCTCGCCGAGCGAACCAACGGCGCCGACGAGGACGCCGTTCGCCTCTATCTGCTCGCTCGCGCTGCCCAGCCCGCCGAGCGCCTGGTGACCGAGCGCCTCCTTCGCCTCGGCGCACGCGCGCCGGTGCCGGCCGACGAAGGAGCGCCACCGGTGCCTCCGCTCGTCGCCGCGATGCGCTCGCTCGATGCGGGAAGGCCCGCCGAGCGCGCGACCGCGGAGACGCTGCTGTCGTCCGGGACCCGGGATTTCACGACGCTTCGTGTCGCGGAGCGCCTCGCCAGGCTCGCGCGATCGGCACCGCAGCTCGCCAACGCCCTGGCGCTCACCGCCGACGTCACCTCGGGCATCCTCGCGACGCGTGCGCTCTCCGCCCTCGCGGCGGTGGTCGCGTGGACGCTTCCCGAGGGCGACGATCTCTCGCCGTGGGACCGGCTCGTCACGATGGGGAGTCGGGACGCTGTGGTGCTCGACGATCTCGTGCGTCGTACGCGCAGGCACGTCGCCGCCGGTGAGCGTCCTGCGCTCGTGCTCGCCGTCGAAGCGACGCGCCGGCGTCTCGAGAGCGCCGCCGATGACAGTGAGCGCGTCTTGCTTCGCGTCGAGCTCGCGCGCCTCCAGCATCGCGCCGGCGCGCTCCGCGAAGCGTCGCAGACGTGTCGCGACGCGCTCGCCATCGATGCCACGAGCACCGGCGCGGCGGTGCTGCTGGCGCTCACCGCTTCGGAGATGGGCGATCGTCCATGCGCGGTGCTCGCCGCGAGCAGCCTCGCCGACGTCGCGCGGAGCATGCGCGCGCGCGCCTCGCTGCTGCGCGATGCTGCGGATCTCTCGGCCGCGCAGGGCGATGCGAAGGGCGCAGCGCTGCTGCTGGAGCGCGCGCTCGAGGCCGACCCCGACGACGTGATGGTCGCGGCGCGGCTCGCGCAGCTGCAGGCGGATCAGGGCGCATGGATCGATCTCGCTCGCGCGCTGCGGCGCGGCCTCTTCGCGGCGCGCGCCGTCGAGGCCGTCGTGCCGATGGCTGCCGAGCTCGCGGAGGTGGCGAAGACTCGCCTACGTGATCCGGTGCTCGCCATCGAGGCGCTGGAGCGATCGCGCGAGATCAAGTCCGACCACGTACCGACGCTGCTCCTGCTCGCCGAGCTCTACATCGGCCAGCGAGCCTGGGACGAAGCGCTGCGGGCCCTCGGTGACGTCGTGGCGTGCACGTCGGAGCGTGGCGAGAAGCTCATCGCTCGCGTGGGTCGCGCGAGCATCCTCGGGCGCGTGCTGGATCGCCCTCTCGACGCGGAAAAAGAGCTGCGCGCTGCGCTGGAGATCGAACCTCACGAGCTGCGTGCGTTGCGTGCGTTGCTCGCGCTGCCGATCGAGATCACGCCCAAGGAGCGCGCCGAGCTGCTCTCCCGCGTGGTGCTGTCCGAGACGCGGCCGCGCGAACGCCTCGCCGGTCTCCTGGAGCTCGCGCGCGTTCGACGCGCTCTCGGCGACGACGGCGGTGCCGAGGGCGCGCTCGTCGAGGCTGCGGCGATCGCGCCCGATGCAGCGATGCTCGCTCGCCTGCGTGAGGCCGCGGGCGGAAGCGCAGAGGCCGCGGCCCGTATCCTGGGACGCGCGGTGGCACGTGCGCGCGATTCCGGCGCGGCGCCCGGCGCGGAGTGGCTGGCGTCCCTCGGCGAGCTCGAGCTCGGCCTCGGTCGGCTGGACGAGGCCATCGAGCACTTCGAGGAGGCGCTGCGCCTCGAGCCGTTCCGCGAGCCGGCGCGCCTTGCGCTCGCCCGCGCTCTCTCCAGGAAGGGTCGGCACGAGACGGCAGCGGCGGCGCTCACGCCGCTGCTCGACGCGACCGGCAACGGTCTCGTCGACGTGAGCTTCGTGCGCCAGCTCGACGAGGCGTTCACCGGCGCAGGACGCACGCAGCAGGCGCTCGTCGCGAAGGAGCTGCGCGCGATTGCCGGCGACCTCGACGAGGCGGGCCACGCTTCGCTGCGGGCTCGTCGCCTGGCGTACATGACCAACGGCGAGGCGCTGTCAGGCTCCTCGCTGCGCTCGTTCGTGATGCCGGGCGGGCTCGGCAAGCATCCCCTGTGGGACGCCGCGGCCATCGCCGGAGGTCTCGCGGGGAAGCTCGCGCGCATCGGCCTGACCGAGCGCGGCTCGTCGACGAAGGACCGCGTCAAGCCGAAGGCCGTGCATCCCGTCCGTCAGATCTTCGACCGTCTCTGCCGCGTGTTCGAGCTCTTCGAGGTGGAGCTCGCGGTCTCCGAGCACGTCATGGCGCCAGTCGTGGCATGCGAGGACGCGACCTGGGTGATCGCCCCATCGACGCTCGGTGACTGGCCGGAGGCGCATGCCATCGCCGCGCTCGCTCGTCCGCTGGCGCGCATCGCGCTCGGCATCCCGTGGCTCGGCGCGCTGTCGGGTGAGGAGACGCTCGCCATCGTGGTGGCGTTCGCACGGCAGGTGGCGCCCGGGGTGCAAGGCACGCCGCACGATCGCGTCGAGGTGCTGGTCGCCGACTACGAGGCGCGAGCGCGTCGCGCCATCGACCGCAAGCGGAAGAAGTCGCTCGACGATCACGAGGACGCGCTGGCACGTGCGCCGGCGGTGGCCGTCGATGCCTTCGTCGATGCCGCGCTGCGCACCGAGGCGCGCGCCGCGTTCCTCCTGTCGGGGGATCTCCGAGCGTCGCTCGACGCCGTGGCCATGACCGAGGCTGGGCTCGGCGAGGCGCTGCGGACGCCCGGTCGGGTCGCGCTCGCGGCTGTGCTCTCGCGTCCCGTGGCCCGCGATCTCGTGGCTTTTTCGATGGGCGGGGACGCTACGGCGCTGCGCCGCAGCCTGGGCACGCTCTGGGACTGAACGAGGCAACCGGATCCGCGCCTGGTGCGTAGGACTCTCGATACGTGGAGAACACCGTGAAGAAACGAACCGTGCTCTCCGCCGCAATCGTGATCTTCCTCGCGGTCGGGGCCGCGCTCGCGGTGGCGTGCGGCGGGACCGTCCGGCGTCCGGACGGCGGGTTCGGTCTTTTGCCTCCCGGTGCCACGGCCCCCGAGGTGGTCGGCCACGGCCCGTCGAACGACGAGGTCAGGGTCAGCGCGCTCCGCGGCCGACCCGTCGTCGTCTACTTCTATCCGCAGGACGAGACACCGGGATGCACGAAGGAAGCGTGCGCGTTCCGTGATGCATGGAAGGAATTCGAGAAGGCCGACATCGCCGTGGTCGGCGTCTCGGTGAACTCCGAGGAGAAGCACCAGGCCTTCCGCCAGAAGCATCAGCTCCCGTTCGCGCTCGCGTCCGACGACAGCGGTGCGATCGGCGCGTCGTATGGCGTGTCGAAGCGCCTCTGGGGCTACGAGCGGGTGACGTTCCTCGTCGGTCGCGACGGCAAGGTGGCGCGGGTGTGGCCGTCGGTCGACCCCGGCGTCCACGCGCGCGAGGTCATCGACGCCGTCGCGCAGCTGCCCTGAGCGTCAGAGCACGCGCTCCAGAAACGCGGTGATCGCCGCGCGATAGCGCCGCGGATCCTTGGGGAAGAGCGCGACATGGCGCGCGGTCGCGAACGCATGCTCCTCGATGTCGATGCCGGCGGCGCGCTGGCGAGTGATCCACGCACGCACGTCGCGCGGAGGCACGAGCACGTCCTCTTCGCCGAAGAGGAAGAGGTGCGGGCACTGCGGCTGGTTGGCCTCGACGCGCTTGCCGGAGGACAGCATGGTGCGCACCGAGCCGCGGAACACGAGCTGGTAGCCGAGGAAACCAAACGCGAGCAGCGACGTCACCACCGGCAGCCGCTCGCGCGCTCCCATCTTCGCCATCCGTGAGACCGCCGGCGTCATGCCGAGCGCGAAGCGACGCGCGAAGTCGATGGGCCCGCGCACCGCCCACAGCCCCGGCGACGAATCGAAGATGACGCCACGTATGGCGGACCGCGCGCGCCGCCCGTCCTCCGTCGCATCGAGCGCCTCGAGGAGCGCGGCCCATCCGATGAAGCCGTTGTCGCTGAAGAGGTGGACGACGAGCGGCCGCGTGCCTCCTTCCGCAGCGAGCTCGGCGGCGAGCGGAGCCATCGACGAGCGATAGGCGCCGGCGTTTCCCAGCCCTCGCAGCGTGTCGGGGATCACGCTCGACGCCTCGAGCCCCAGGATCTTGTAGAGACGCTCGTAGACCACGAGCTGCGACGGCATCGCGTTTCCCCAGCCGAGGAGCAGAGCGCGCGCGCCGCCGTTCATCCGGAGCCGATGGTACACTGGCCGCGATGCCGACGAAGCCGCAGCGCGAACGCGCGCTCGTTCTCTCGTACGCCGGATGCTCGACGTGCACGAAGGCCGTGAAATGGCTGCGCGAGCATCATGTCGAGGTCGAGGTGCGGCCCATCGTGGAGCAGCCGCCCACCGCCGCCGAGCTGAAGGCGTGGATCCCTGCGAGCGGTCGCCCCGTGCGCAAGTGGCTCAACACCAGCGGGCACAGCTATCGCGCCATCGACAAGGAGCGCGCCGCCGCCGCCGAGGACGCGGAGATCGTCACGTGGCTCACGGACGACGGAAAGCTCGTGAAGCGTCCCGTCGTGGTCGCGGGTGGTCGGGTGCTCGTCGGGTTCGACGAGAAGGCGTACGCCGAAGCCTTCGGCTGAGCCTCGATCACGGATCGAGCGTGCCGCGGATGCCCATGGCGAACCAGAGGTGGGCGCTGCCCGAGCTCTTGTCGAGATCGCGGGGCGAGCCAGCTGACCCGTTGACGTGGCTCACGCCGGTCTGGCTCGTGAGGACACCGCCGACGAAGCCGGCATACGCGCCGATCCGGCCCGTCTTGCCCGCGGAGCCGCGCGTCGCGATGAGGTCGGCGCCGATGCGCAGGTCGAGGAAGTCGAACGCACCGCGGTACACGTGACCGCCGGAGTCGAGCGGCGCGCCGCCCTGGTAGAGGATCTCGTAGCCCATGCCGTAGCGGATGTAGGGGATGACAGAAGTGCCCTTTCCAAGTGGGCTCTCGATGTGGCCGCCGAATCCGTACCCGCGCGCCTTGCACGAGTCGACGCTGATGCAGTCGTCGCGCGACGCCAGCGCGGCATAGCCGTGGAAGCCGAGCAGGATCGACGGGCTCGTACGGAACGAGATGTCGGCGCCGATGGGCAGCAGCGTCGGGCTCCCGGCGTTGAGCCGATCGACGGCGCCGTCGAATGCGCGCGCGAAGCCGAGCTCGAGGCCGAGACGAATGCCTTCGGCACGCCTCGTGTCGCCCTCCTTGAGCGGCGGGTCGGCCGGCTCGTCGGACGGCGTCGACGATGACATCGAGACCCCGGAGGACGCGGCCGCCCGCGGCACCGGCGCGCTTGCCGGTGGCGAAGCGGGCGGGAGCGCAGCGGACGGCGGCGCTGCGGGAGGCGTCGCTGCGGCGGGCGCATCGGCAGGCGGGGTCGTGGTGGCAGGAGCCGTCGTCGCGGAGCTGCTGGGCGCCGGTGCCGGCTCGTCGGCGCGCGCCGAGCCGGCGGCGAGGAGCACCGAAGCGAGCGCCGCGAACGAAGCGAACGAAGCGAGTCCCGGCGAGCGAACGGAACGAGGAAGGAGAGGCGTGGAGCGCATGTCACCCACTCTGCAGCGCGCGTGCCGCGCTTGTCGAGGTTCCTGACGCTGCGAACAGCCCGCGATTACCCGCGGATTCGCGAGGTTCGACGCCCGATGTGTGCCAGGCCCCTGGCGCGGTTGCCAGGGGTCGTAGACCTTGCCGGGAGGCAAGATGACGAGCGCCGTGAGCGGGAACATGCGGCGCGCCCTTAACCGGGCGCCAGCGCGGTCGTTTCACCCCCCACGCCATGTCCCTCCAGAGGCCTCCCCCGAAACGATTCCTTCCGGACCTCGAGCCCCGCGCGGGGTCAGCGGCGTCCGGCGAATACCGCATCGTCGGCGACCCGCGCCGGCGAAGCTCCTCCACCACGATGGCTGCGGTGCGCCCGGAGATCCGGCGGACGTCGAGCACGTCGCTGCCGGCGGTGCGCGTGCCGGTCCAGGGCGCGTCTCCCGCGCAGACGGGACCACGTCGCTACAACACCGTGCAGATGGAGGCGATCGCGCCGCTCTCCGCGGGACGCGAGCTCCACGAGCTCGACTTCGACTTCGACATCGACGCGGAAGGCGCCCTCGAGCTCGACAGTCTGCCCTTCACGCGAGAGTCGCACGGTTCGCAAGCGGAGCCGTCGCGGCCTTCGGGTCAGCTCGCTCGCGTTGCGCCGCCGGCGCGATCGTCGGGTCAGCTCGAACGTTACACGCCGCCGGCGCGGCCTTCGGGTCAGCTCGCGCGCGTCACGCCACCCCCGATGGCGCGCATGACACCGGGGCCGATGCTGCCGCCGGCGCCGGCGTGGCCGATGGCATCGTCGACAGGGCGGCGATCGTCGTCGCAGATCGCGGCTGTCGATCCCCATGCCGCGCTCGTGGCGTTCGCCGGCTTCGGCGATCCTCCCGCGAGCGTGTGGGGGACTCCCGCGTACGCGCTGCGCGTGATCATGCGACGGCGTGATCTGCGACGCGATCTCGCGCTCGCGCGTCGTCGCCACTCGCCCGATGTCGGGCTCTACGAGGCGTCGTTGCGGACGTCGGACGACGCCGCCGTTCGCAACGGCATCATCGTGACGGCTGTTTTCTTCACAATGATGACTCTGCTCGTGTGGACGGTGATGCGTGTTCTCGGCGGCGCGTTCGTCTTTCCGTGGTGACGGGTCCCGGCACGACCTTCGTGCTACATTTTTAGCGATGAAGTCCTTGCTTGCCGGCGTTGCGGCGTTGTCGGTCGCCGGTGGATTCGGCGCGGCGATCCTCGTCCCTCGCGAGGCGAGCGCGTTCTGCCGGACCACCACCACGCCGGTCCCCGCGGACTACAGCCCCTCGCGCGGCTGCTTCACCGACGGGTTGCCGCTCTTCTGGAAGGGCGCGTGCATCGGCTACAGCGTGAACAGCGCCGGCAGCACGCATGTCCCGCTCGCCACTGCCACCACCATCATCGAGAGCTCGTTCGACACCTGGAACCAGGTCAAGTGCGGCGCCACGACCATCGGCATCGCGACCTCGAACGTGGGCACCGCGGACTGCTCGGAGGTCCGCTACAACCCGAACGGCCCGAACCAGAACGTCATCGTCTTTCGCGACACGAAGTGGCCGTACAGCGATCCCAACAACACTCTGGGGCTCACCACCGTCACGTTCAACGCCGACACGGGCGAGATCTACGACGCCGACATGGAGCTCAATGCGACGGGCAAGAACCTGTCGACGAGCGATACCGTTCCGGCGAACGGCTTCGACCTGCTGAGCGTCGTGACCCACGAGGCGGGCCACTTCCTCGGCCTCGCGCACGCCACCGATGCCACGGCGACGATGTTCGCGAGCTACAAGCCCGGCACCACGACGCTGCGCACACTCGCTGCCGACGACATCGCCGGCACCTGCGCGATCTATCCGAGCAGCACCGCGCGCAACGTCGCGGCCAGCGTCTCCGCGACGGGCATGCTCGCCGCGGACGCGTGTGATCCGAAGCCGAGGCACGGCTTCGGATCGAGCTGCGCGGAGAACGCAGCGCCGGCCGACTCGAAGACCAGCGGTTGCGGCGTCATCCCGGCGCGCGGCGCGGGCGGAGCCACGGGCGCGGGCGCAGCGGCGCTCGTCGTGATGGGCCTCGGCCTCCTGGGCGCGGCCCGCCGCAAGCGCCGCTGATCGCAAGCTAGCTTGCAAGATAGAGTGGTATTGGCTTTATAACGGTCGTCGCTACTTTATCTTCATGAGGAGCGCTTCGACGGGGACGGGCTTCGACTTCTCCTTCACGCCGTCCCGCGGACCCAGCCGCGCCGTGGCGGCGCGGTACGGGCGCGAAGCCGTGACCATCACCAACGACGGTGCGTACGTCGCGCCGTCCGGCCGGCGCGTCGACGTCCGCGAGCCCATCGCGCGCGCCATTGCCGCGAGCCGCGACTGGCTGCCCGACGCGATCGTCGCGCCTCCCGCGATGCGCGGCGCCCGAGGGACCTGCATCACGGTGGTGAACGGGACGAGCCTCGCGAGCGCTCGCGCCGTCGCCGCGCGCGGTGGCGACGCCGGAGCCGCGCCGCTCGTCCTCAACTTCGCGTCCGCGAGGAGCCCCGGCGGCGGCTTCCTCGACGGTGCGCTCGCGCAGGAGGAATCGCTCGCACGTTCCTCCGCGCTCTACGCGTGCCTCCAGAAGAGCGCGATGTACGCTCATCATCGTGCTTCCGGCGACGGCATGTACACCGACTGGATGATCGAATCGCCGGCGGTTCCGGTCTTCCGCGACGACGACACCGGCGCGCTCCTCGAGGAGCCATACCTCGCGTGCTTCCTGACCGCGCCGGCTCCCAACGCGGGCGTCGTGCTCGCTCGTGAGCCCGCGCGACAAGACGAGGTGAACGCGGTGATGAGCGCGCGCATCGCTCGCGCGCTCGCCATCTGTGCCACCCAGGGCCATCGCCGTCTCGTGCTCGGCGCGTGGGGATGCGGTGTGTTCGCGAACGATCCGACCCTCGTCGCGCGGGCGTTCGGGGACGCGCTCGATGGCGCCTACGCGGGTGTGTTCGACGAGGTGGTGTTCGCGGTGCTGGAC
>JAYTZB010000077.1:0-2885 GCA_043742085.1 Polyangiaceae bacterium | reverse complement strand
TCGACTCCCCGCGCAACGCTGCGCACCGCGATCGTACGCGGAAGGGTCTGGTCGCTGGCAACAACTCGGTGCGTAGCGCGCGCTGCGCGGCGCGCAGTGCCGACTACTCGTTGGTCTTGGCGATCTTCGGCATACGCGTCGACGGCTTCCGGTGCGCGCCGGATGTCGTGGGCGCTGGCAGCGAGACCGAGCGCGCGCGGACGACCTGACCGTCCGTCACGATCTCGACGCCCACCGTGCGGCAGCGGCGAACGAGGCGATCGAGGTCGACCTGCGCCGACACCAGCAACCCCCCGACCGGCGACGGATCGAGGAACAGCTCCGCGGTGGAGCGGCGCGTGCGCAGGAGCTCGCGGACGTTGGCGTCGTCGACCCAGAGAAAGCCGCTCGAAGGGACGTAGCTGCCGCGACCGACCACGACGCTCGCCGCGGCGAGCGTGCGCGAGAGGCTTTCGGGAAGCGGCGCGATGGCCTCGATGCGCTGGCGCAGCGCGTCGGCCTCGTAGCCCGCGGAGAGAGCACGCGCGAGCGTCTGCGGCGCGACGATGAGGTCGAGCGTCTCCGCGGCGCGACCGACATCGACGAAGCCGAAGAGCGCGAAGATGGAGCTGAGCTTCGCGGTCGGCCCGAGGCGGAGCACGTGCGTGTCGAGGAACTTCGAGGGCGTGCCGTCTTGCGCGGGCGCCTTGTCCGCGACGAGCGCACGCCCGCGCGGCGTGAGGCGAATCGCGAGCTGCGGCTTGTCGCTGCCCTCCGCGGGGTCGTCCTCTCCGACGTCGAGGACGCCGAGTGACGGGAGGCTCTCCATGATCACGCGGCGCGCGATCTCCATCGGAGGAACGGGCTCGACGCCGACGCGCTCGGCCCAGCGGCGAAGCAAGCGCTCCACGCCGGGGATGCGGTGATCGGTGCGGAGATAGCCCTCGAGGCTCTCCCACGGGATCCAGCGGCTCTCGCCGAGATCGCGCAAGGCTTCGAGCACCAGATCGCGAACGACGCCGCTCGCGCTCGAGTCACGCTGATCGGGCGGCAAGCGAAGCATCTCTGGCTCGGCGCGCGCCTCGTCCCACGCGCCTCCGCGCTTCCACGCGACATAGAGGAGGCGTGAGAGCTCGTGCATCACCAGCGAACCGGGGGGCGCGCTCGCGCTGATCGCCGACGCATCCCAGAGACCCACCGCGCGCGAGAGCGCGACGGTGAGCGCGACCTGCGTGGGCTCACGACCGAAGCGCGTGGCGAGCTTGGCGACGAGCGACTTCGGAGTACCGATGCCGGGACGAACCTCGTTGCCGGGCTCACGTATGGCGAGGGCGAGCGCCATCGCGAAGGCGCCTGGATCCTGCGAGAACCGCGCGCGTCGCGGAGCGTGATCGCCGGAGAGGACGAACGCACGCACCTGCTCGCGGCGCGCCTCGCGCTCGGCGTTGCGCGTCGCGCCGATGATCTTCGCGACCTCGGTCGGAACGACGTGGCGGTTCGGATGAACGGGAATGAGGAGTCCGCGTCGCTCGAGCGAGAAGCCGACCCCTCGCCGCGACGGCGTTGCTCCGGACGCAGTGCGGAGACGGAGCGGCTCGCGTTCGAGCTCGAGCAGCTCCTCGGTATCGACCTCGCCGCCGAGCTGCTCGACGCCCTCGAGCACACGTCGCTCGGTGGGAGAGAGCTTGTCGATCTCCTCGGTGAGCGTCTCGGTCTCGCCGAGCAGCTCCCACGCCGACTCGAGCGAGAGCGCGATGGGCGGCGTCGCCGGACGACCGAGGTAGTGACCCGCGATGGCGCTCACCGTCTCGAACGGCGCCTGCGCGAGGAGCGCGCGGAGACCACGCGGGTCCTCGCCTTCCCACGCGCGAAGCTGGACGAGGTACGCCATCGGCAAGAGCAGCTCGACGTTGCCCTTGCTCTCGGAGCGCGCGAACACGATCCCGCGCTCGATGAGCGGCTGCAGCGCCGGAGGCACGGCGTGCACGACGAGGTTGCCACGCGCCTCGGCGATGCGATGGAGGAGCTCGACGCTCGCGTGAGGAAGGCGAGACGGATCGCGGATGTCGGGCAGCGCGACGAGCGCGCGCGCGATCTGTTGCGGAGGATCGAGCCGCTTCGCGGCGTCGATGCGGATCCCGAGCCGCGAGGCGAGCGAGCCGAGCTCCGCCTCAGGCAATGCCTTGAGGATGTCGACCAGGCGCAGCGGTTTTTGCGACTTGGCGCCCACGATACCCCAGGGACTCTACCGCAAACATGCGGTCATTGCACGGAGGCGCCCGGGATCGCCGACCACCGCGGGAGCACCATGTTAAGCTCCGCGCGATGCCGGCTCGCGTCACGCCCCGTACGACGCCTTCCCGTGCTCCGGCCACCGCGGCGCGTACTCCCCGGGGAGTACGCGCGGAGGAAGAAGGCGTGCGGCTGGTGTGGCCAGGCCGTCGCTGGCGCATCGAACACGACGAAAGTGAGGGCCATGGCCCTCGATCCGCGGCCGGCCTTACGGCAACCCACAAGACCCCGCGGCTCTTCGACGTCACGGGCGATCCCAACGGCGCGCGCACCCAGCGGCTCGTCCATGGCGACGTCCTGGACCTCACGCGAGCGCTCGTTCGCGAAGGGCTCACCGGCAAGGTCGACCTCGTCTACGTCGACCCGCCGTACGCCTCCGATCGCGACTACGTCGCCGAGTCGCGCCTCGACGGTCCCGCCGACGGACGCGTGGTGCGAACCGCGGCCTACGAGGACACGTGGACGACGCGCACCGGCGGGCTCGGCGCCTATCTCGACATGCTCGCACCGCGGCTCGAGGCGCTCTCCGACCTCCTCGGCCCGAAGGGGAGCATCTGGGTCCACGTCGACTGGCGCGCGTCGTACTTGGTTCGGGCGATTCTCGACGAGGTGCT
>JAYTZB010000076.1:0-5278 GCA_043742085.1 Polyangiaceae bacterium | reverse complement strand
GGTGACGGATAGCGAAGCCGCGCGCAGAGCGACGTCGAGACGCTCATCGAGCCCGTTCGTCCTCGTGTCGAGCGCTGCCGTAACAGGTCTGGCGGGAAGCCTCCGGGTGCGTGTCCGCAAGGTTGCCGATGGCAAGCCCGCGTTCGAGCTCGAGCCCGGTACGACGCTCGATCCAATGGAGAAGCGATGCGTGCTGGCGGCTCTCTCGACGTCGACGAGACCTCGACGGCTTGGGCCGGCCTGAACGTGAGGCCGACCGGCATCACGTCGCTCATCACGATCGAGTGGTAAGCCGCTTCACCGTCGCGCGGCGTATCGGCGTCTTCCCTCCCGAACGCAGCAGGATGTGCACGCGTTTCGTCTCCAGGGCAGCCGCGTGCGCAAGTTGCACGCACCGACTGACGGAGGTCGCCATGACGCAACGCATCCCAACTACGCTGCGTGAGGCTCGGCTCGCCGTCTTGCGCGACCACACGGAGCTCGCGCAGCTGATCGACGAGCTCGATCTCTCCGCCAAGGCCGTGCTCAGTGCCTCATGGCCGAGGAAGCCAAGTCATTCAACGACGCACTCGTGATTTTCCACACGCGCCTCATGCGGCACCTCGACTACGAGGAAGCTCACCTCTCGAAGTGGATCGCACGCGGCGCAGGCGTGTGCGATCTCGGTGATCACGATGATCAGCGACGGCGGTTGCTCGGGCTCACCCACGATCGCCAGGTGTTCAGCGATCCTCGTGCCGTGGCGCAAGAGGCGCTTGCGTTCGTGCACCTCCTGCGAAGGGCGATGCCGGGCGAAGAGAGGACGCTCCGCGCGCTCCAGCCCGCAGATGGACGCGGCGTGTTGTTCGTTGGCGGCGTCGAGCGCCGGCGCGCACGGTTGGCGCGCCGGTGAAGGTCCTGCGTAGGCCAGCTTTTTGGGGGACCGCCTCTTCCGTGGCGGCGAGTCGGCACGGCCATTGCTGCACTACCGGGAATGCGAGCCTCGAGCACCATGACCCGCGACGTCATCGTCGTTCCGCCCGAGCTCACGCTCGCCAGCGCATGGCACGTCATGACTCGCGAGCGTATCCGCCATCTACCCGTCGTACGCGCAGGGGCTTTGATCGGGATGCTCTCGGACCGCGAGGTCCTGGCGCGCGGGACGATTGCCAAAGACGGCAGCCTCCACGTGCCCGTGCACATGACGGTCGGAGAAGCGATGACGCGGACTCCGCTCGACACCTGCGGTGCCGACACCCCGGTCGCCGATCTCACCTGCACGATGATCGAGAGGAAGGTCGACGCAATCGCGGTCGTCCGGGGACTTCGGCTCGTCGGCCTCGTGACGAGCACCGATCTCCTCTCCTTGCTTCTACAACGGGAGGGACGCGGGGCAACGGATCCACTGCCCTTCGAATTCCACCTCCTCGAGGATCCGCGCCTCTATGCATGATTACCTCTCTGGTTGCCGGCGATCGGACGCGACAACCACGCGCTGATCACGATGGTGACGACCCTGGCGCGTGCCGCGCACGACCTGCACGTCGTCGCAAACGATTCGCAACCAGCGAGCCGGGAGGCGCGCAACGTGGCCGGCCACACCTGGTCACAGCCTTGCTCGGCTACGTCCCATGAGCTCGACGAACCATGAGACCGCGGTTGCGGAGCAGCGGCCGCTCCTCACGCGGATCACCATCGCGGAAGTGATGACGACTTCGCCCCACACGATTGGCCGTGAGCAGAAGCTCGCACGCGCGCACGACATGATGCGCCACAACGGTCTCAGGCACCTGCCGGTGCTCGAGGGCGGACGGCTGGTGGGCGTGGTCTCGCAGCGCGACCTCTACTTCAACGAGACCATCGCCGGCGTCGATGTGGAGATGGACTCCGTGGAAGAGGCCATGACCACCGAGGTCTTCACCGCCGCGCCGGCGGAGTGCGTCGGGGACGTCGCGCGCGCGATGGCGCAGCACAAGTACGGATGTGCCGTCGTCGTCGAAGGCGGGCATGTCGTAGGCATCTTCACCGCTACGGATGCGCTGGCCCTGCTCGCGAAGGTCATGTGATGAACGTCTCGGCCGCTTCCGTCGCGTAGACCGTCGCTTCATGCGCTCATGGATCGTTCTCCTCGTCGTCGCGGCGGCGGTCATCGGACGGAATCCTTCTGTCCGCGCCCGCTCGCTCCGGCGGGATGCCCTGCACGGAGACGCGCGCGCGGCGGGCATCTATCCCGATCCGCAGGTTGCGGTGATGGTCGATCGGAATTCCGCAGGCGGAGGGAGGCGAAATGCCGATGGTCCGCTACCAGGCGACGCAGATGTTCCCGTGGCCGGGAAAGCTCCCGCTCATGCGCACCGCAGTCGAGCACCAGCGAGACGCTGCCAGCGCCGACGTCGACGTTCGCAAGCTCGATCTCAACCTGGCAACAACGATCGCGCAGGCCGTGCTCGGGAGGTACTACACCGGCATCGGCGGCCATCACGAGGTCGCGCGCGCGCAGGTCGAGGTCAACGCCCTCGCGTGGAATACACGAACCTCGAAGGCGAGCGACTCACGACCGTCGCGATGATCGATGCGCTGCGCGATCGTGCCGCCGACGAGCCACTTGCAGAGCGATAACAAGTCAATGTCCGCTATCCGCGCGAGCTTCGCGACAACCTGGAGGCCCTGAAGGCCGTGCTCGTTCCAATTGCGCCGTTGATCCCGACGTCGCTGCCCGCAGGGGGGCGGGGGGCGGCGGGCGGGATGCAGGCCGCTGGAACTTCAAGGGCGTCGCCCAAACACTCATCGTGATGTCGTCGGTGTCTTTCGCAGCCGTCGGCGCGATCTGGATACTCTGGGCGGCGCACTTCAACATGTCGATCGCTGTCTGGGTCGGCATGATCGCGCCGCTCGGTGTTGCGGCCGAAACGGCGAGCGTGATGGTCGTCTACCTCGACGACGCGTGGAAGGAAGGCCGCGACGCAGGCAACATCAAGACGGTCGATGATCTCGTGGCGCAATCGCTCGAGGCAGCGAGCAGGCGGGTGCGGCCACTCCTCGCTGCCGGAAGCGACGCTGACCGTCGCCGAGGCCGAGTGACATGCCCGCGGCGCGATCACGCACACTTCGGCGACGCCCGCGCGGTCACGGCCGCGGAGCTCGAGCGCTCGGTGGCTCGTCCCTTGCTCACGCAGGCGCCATGAAGCGCGCTTCGCTCGTTCTCGTCGCATTGGTCACCGTCACCCTCGTGCTCGGATGCGGGGGAACGCCTGGGGCTCAGCCCCACGACATGTCTGCTGCGGGTCACGAGGCGATGGCGTCGAGCGAGGAGCAGAGCGCGCGGGAGCATCGCGATCGCTACGAGCCAGACGCGGGAGCTCGAGTGCAAGAATGCAGGCATCGCGCGGCTCGCAGCGGTGGCGAGGTCTGCTGGACCTCGACGGCGAATCCGACGGAGGAGCACCTGCGGCACGCGGAAGAGCACCGGAAACGCGCAGCCGACCATCGAGCTGCCTCGCAGGCCCTTCGAGATGCGGAGGCCCGCGCCTGCACCGGCATCGCAGTCGAGGACCGCGACCAGAGTCCCTTCCAGCACCGCGAGGATATTGCGAGTGTCGAGCCGCTCAACGTGCTCCAAGGCGGCAAGCAAGCGACAGACCGGCTCGAGGGCGCAGTGATCGTCTTTCGTGCGCTGCCTGGGATGACCGCGCAGTGGCTCCAGCGCGTCATCGATTGCCACCTCGCACGGAACGCCGCGCTCGGGCACGACGTGCCCGAGATGCCATACTGCCCGCTCGTTCCGAAGGACGTGACCGCGAGCGTCACGCCCACCGCCAATGGGTTCGCCGTCGCCGTCCGCGCCAACGACGCTGCGACGGCGAACGAGGTGTTGCGCCGCAGCCGCCAGCTCCCGCTGGGGGCGAAGTAACGTGCGGCGCTACTTCTGCGTGCACGTGCAGGTCCCGCGACAGCCCGCGGGGTTCGGAGTGGACCCGTGACGGCGCCTATCGCTTCGCATGCGACCGCGACGGCCGAAGTCGCGTCGAGCATCGGCGTCGATCCGGGCGCGGGGCTCTCGGCCGATGAAGCCGCCAAGCGGCTACGAACCGAGGGACCGAATCGTTTGCCGGATCCTCCGCGGCGCAACCCGATCCTGCGTTTCCTCGCCCAGCTCTCGAGCCCGATCGTCCTGACCCTCGTCGCCGGTGGCGCGATCGCCGCGTTCGTGGGTGCTCGCGCAACCGAAGGCGGGGCGCTGACGAGGTTCGGCGACGCCATCGCCATCGCGCTCATCGTCCTCTTGAACGCGGTGCTGGGCTTCGTGCAGGAAGCGAAGGCAGAGTCTGCCATCGCCGCACTCCGCGCGATGCAGGCGCCGCGAGCGCGCGTGATGCGCGCGGGCAACGTCACAGTGATTGCCGCGGAGAACCTCGTCGTTGGTGATGTGATCGAGCTCGAGGCCGGCGATGCCGTACCGGCGGACGCGCGCCTCGTCGAGAGCGCCGCGCTGCGTATCGACGAATCCACGCTCACCGGCGAGAGCAAGGCCGTTGCGAAGGAGGCTGCCGCGCAGGTCGCGGAAGAGGCGATCCTCGCGGAGCGTACGACGATGCTCTACACGGGCACGACGGTGGTCGCGGGAACGGCGCGGGCCCTCGTCATCGCCACCGGCGCGGGCACCGAGCTCGGCAAGATCGGCGGGATGGTGGGGGCGGTGAAGCCCGAGCAGACGCCGCTCGAGCGGCACCTCGGTGATTTCGGAAAGCGAATCTTGTGGGCGTGCCTGGCCGTCACTGGCCTCCTGATCGGACTCGGCCTCGTTCGAGCGGGACACACCTGGTCCGGAATCCTGCTCGAGGCCGTGAGCTTCGCGGTCGCGATCATCCCCGAGGGGCTGCCCGCGGTCACGACCATGACACTCGCCGTGGGCGTGCAGAGGATGGCTCGGCGCGGCGCGGTCGTGAGGCGGCTCGCCGCCGTGGAGACGCTGGGTAGCGCGACCGTCATCTGTACGGACAAGACCGGAACGCTCACGCAGAACGAGATGACCGTCCGAGAGATCGCGGTCGACGGGAAGCGGATCGAGGTCACGGGAAACGGATATGGGAAAGAGGGAGCCCTCGCCGCCTTTGGCGGTGGTCCGGTCGAGAACCCCGGGTTGCAGGCACTGCTTCTCACCGCCGTGCTCTGCAACGAGGCGCACCTCGAGACGGCTCCCGATGGGCGCGTCCGCCCGATCGGCGATCCGACGGAGGCGGCGCTTCTCACCGTCGCGCAGAAGGCGGGGCTGGATCCCGAAGCCGTGCGTCAGCGCTAC
>JAYTZB010000075.1:0-5291 GCA_043742085.1 Polyangiaceae bacterium | reverse complement strand
TCGAGGCGGCTCGCGGCCTTGGCCTCGCGATAGAACCGCTGCTTGAACATCGGATCCTTCGCGATGTCCGGTCGCATGATCTTCAGCGCGATCGCCGTGTCGAGGACGACATGCCGCGCGCGGAAGACCTCGCCCATGGCGCCGCCGCCGACGTGCTCTTCGATCGCGAACTTGCCGGCGACGACGCGTCCCAGCAGAGCTGCGATCTCGCTCATCCGGCGAGTGTAGCAGTCAGCCGGCGGGCACGTCAGCTCGTGACGTCAGCCGACGCTGAGGAGCTCGACTTCGAAGACGAGCGTCGAGCCCGGCGGGATGACCGGCGGGAAGCCACGATCGCCGTAGGCGAGGTCCGGCGGGATGGTGAGCTTGCGGACGCCGCCGATCTTCATGCCGGCGACGCCCTGGTCCCAGCCCTTGATGACCTGACCGCGACCGAGCTCGAAGGGAAAGCCCTTGCCGCGATCGCGCGAGCTGTCGAACTTCTTGCCGTCGGTCAGCGTGCCGACGTAGTGGACAGTCACCTTCTGACCGCTCTTGGCCTCTGCGCCGTCACCGACCTTGATGTCCTCGATCTTGAGCTCGCCCATGTTCGTTCCTTCGTCCTTTTCGTTTCGTGTGAGTCAGGGCTGCGCGAGAAGAGAGCGCAGGACGTACGGCAGGATGCCGCCGTGCTTGTAGTAGAGGACCTCTTGTGGCGTATCGATGCGGACCATGGCGCGGAACTGGACGGTCGTGCCGTCGGCCGCCTTCGCCTTCACCGTCACGTCCCGTCCGCCCTTGAAACCCGTGTCGAGGAGCTCGGGGAGGCCGTCGACGTCGTAGACCTCCTCGCCGGTGAGGCCGAGCGCAGCGGCGCTGTCTCCGGCCTTGAACTGGAGCGGGAGGATGCCCATGCCGACGAGGTTCGAGCGATGGATGCGCTCGTAGCTCTCCGCGAGGACCGCACGAACGCCGAGGAGCTTCGGCCCCTTCGCGGCCCAGTCGCGCGACGAGCCCGAGCCGTATTCCTTCCCGGCGATGACGAAGAGCGGGACCTTGTCGGCGATGTACTTCACCGACGCGTCGAAGATGCTCATCACCTCGCCGGACGGCATGTGCTTGGTCCAGCCGCCCTCGGTGCCCGGCGCGAGCTGGTTGCGGAGCCGCACGTTGGCGAAGGTGCCGCGCACCATGACCTCGTGATTGCCGCGGCGTGAGCCGTAGGAGTTGAAGTCGTCCTTCTTGACGCCGTGCTCCTGGAGATACTTGCCCGCAGGGCCGTCGGCCTTGATCGACCCGGCCGGCGAGATGTGGTCGGTGGTGATGCTGTCGCCGAGGAGCGCCAGGACGCGTGCACCATGCACGGGATCCACGGCGCCTGGCTGCGGGGTCATGCCGTCGAAGTACGGCGGGTTCTTCACGTAGGTGCTGTCGTTCTCCCAGGCGTAGAGATCGCCCTCGGGGACCTTGAGCGATTGCCACTGCGCGTCGCCGGCGTAGACGTCGGCGTAGACGCTCTTGAACATGGGAGGCGTGACCGACTTCTCGATCGCGTCCGACACTTCCTTCTGCGTCGGCCAGATGTCCTTCAGGAAGACCGGCTTGCCGTCCTTGCCGGTGCCGAGCGGCTCGGTGGTGAGGTCGATGTTGGCCGTTCCCGCGAGCGCGTAGGCCACGACGAGCGGCGGCGACGCGAGGTAGTTTGCGCGCACCTCGGCGTGAACGCGGCCCTCGAAGTTGCGGTTGCCGGAGAGCACCGACACGACGAAGAGCTCCTTGTCGTCGATGGCCTTCGAGATGGCGGGCGGGAGCGGGCCGCTGTTGCCGATGCACGTCGTGCAGCCGTAGCCGACGACGTAGAAGTTGAGGCGCTCGAGATACGTGAGGAGGCCGGCCGCCTCGAGGTACTCGGTGACCACCTTGGACCCGGGTCCGAGGCTGGTCTTGACCCACGGCTTCGACGTGAGGCCCTTCTCGACCGCCTTCTTGGCGAGGATTCCCGCCGCCATGAGCACCGACGGGTTCGACGTGTTGGTGCAGCTGGTGATGGCGGCGATGACGATGCTGCCGTTGTCGACCTGCTTCGCCGCGGCTTCCTCGTCGGGCGTGCTCGGCATGACGGCAGCGTCGCCCGCGCTCGGGAGGTGCTTCTTCTTCGGCGCCTTCGTGCGCGCCTGGTACGCGTCGTTCGCGGCGTTGTAGGAGGACTTCACGCCGGGGACGTTGACGCGATCCTGCGGGCGGGCCGGTCCAGCGAGGCTCGGCTCGACGATGCCGAGATCGAGCGTGACGGTATCCGTGTAGATCGCATCGACCGAGGTCTCGTCGATCCAGAGTCCCTGCTCCTTCGCGTACATCTCGACGAGGCTGAGCTGCGCCTCGCTGCGTCCCGTGAAGCGCAGGTAGCGGATGGTCTCGGCATCGATCGGGAAGATGCCGCACGTCGCGCCGTACTCGGGCGCCATGTTGGCGATGGTGGCGCGGTCCGCGAGGGGGAGCTGCGCGAGGCCGGGCCCGAAGAACTCGACGAACTTCCCGACCACGCCGCGCTTGCGGAGGAGCTGCGTGACGGTGAGCACGAGATCGGTCGCGGTGGTGCCCTCGGGGAGCTTGCCCGAGAGACGCACGCCGATGACGTGCGGCAGCAGCATGCTGACCGGCTGCCCGAGCATCGCCGCTTCGGCCTCGATGCCGCCGACGCCCCAACCGAGGACGCCGACGCCGTTGATCATCGTGGTGTGCGAGTCGGTGCCGACGAGCGTGTCCGGGTAGGCGAGCGGGATCGATCCGAGCTGCGCGGGCGCGGTCATGACGACGCGCGCGAGGAACTCGAGGTTCACCTGGTGCACGATGCCGGTGTCGGGCGGGACCGCCTTGAAGTTGCGGAACGCGTCCTGTCCCCACTTGAGGAAGCGATAGCGCTCCTGATTGCGCTCGAACTCGAGGTCGGCGTTCTTCTGCATCGCCGTCTTGCTGCCGTACTCGTCGACCTGCACCGAGTGGTCGATGACGAGCTCGACGGGCTGCAGCGGATTGATCTTGCGCGGGTCGCCGCCCATGCGCTTCATCGCGTCGCGCATGGCGGCGAGGTCGACGACGCAGGGCACGCCGGTGAAGTCCTGCAGCAGCACACGGCTGGGAGTGAACGCGATCTCCTGGCTGGGCTCGGCGGTCGCGTCCCACTTCGCGATGGCCTCGATGTCCTCGACGTCGACGGAGACGCCGTCCTCGGTGCGGAGGAGGTTCTCGAGGAGGATCTTCAGAGAGAAGGGGAGCTTCGCGGCGCCCGGGTGCTTCTTGTAGACCGCGTCGAGGCGGTACATCGTGTACGAATCGGCGCCGACTTGCAGGGTGGCTTGGCTGCCGAAGGAGTTCTTGGACATTGGGGCGGGGAATATAGGTCGCTATTCCCCGGGGTGGTAGGCCCGTTCGGTGTGTTTCTGGAGCTCCTCGGGCCTGCGCCAGGTGGGCTTCATCGCGCGCTTCACGAAGAGCGGCGCCTGGTCCGCGAAGTGCGGCGACGTCGGCCGGCTCGACGCTCCATACTGATGAATCGACGTGGAGGTGACCCCATCCGGGCCGGGGCCGAGCTCGACGATCATCACCAGCGAGTCGCCCTGACGGCCCACGAGACGGTCATCGACGGTGCGTGCGTTGACGCCGTTGAGGACGTCGGGGCCGCCGGGTAGCGGCAGATCGAGGGCGCCATGGCGCAGCCGATGGATGTCGCCCCACGCGACCTTCACCGTGCCGAAGTGCGCGACGAGCCACTTCACGGTGGCGCGAAACGACGTGACGGCGTCGGTCGCGACGGCATTGCCGCCGGCGTGATCGGGATTGACGCCGCGCCACGTGAGGATGGCGATGGTCGCGCCGGCCGAATCGAGCTCGCAGGCGCGGTCCCAGGCCGTGAGGAGGCTCAGCGCTTCCTGCTCGGCGGCATCGGCGGGCTTGAGATCCCGGACGCGGTCGACCACCTCGCGCATGATCGCGGCGTCGGGCTCGTAGGAGCGATCCCACTTCATGCGCAGGAAGTCCTCGCGCGAGACGAGCCCCTGGCGACCGAGGATGGCCAGCGAGCGCGCGCTGCGGTTCGTGAGGATGCTCTCGATACCGAGGTTCTCCGCGAACGCCTCGCGCTTCGGATTCCCCTCCCCGGTCGTCGTCTGCCACGGCGTCGAGTTACAGCTCTGGACGAAGCCCGAAGGCGGATCATCGACGTGCGGCAGCTCCGCGTACGGCACGTAGTCGGTCCAGATCACCTCGCTCTTGTCACCGGGGAGGACCGCCCTCCAGTCGTAGCTGTCGTGCCTTCTCGGCAACAGTGCATTGTACACGTATCCCACGTGGTCCCGGTCGGCGTAGACGGTGTTGAACATGGGGATCGCCTGCATGCTCATCGCGGTCTTCCACTCGGCGAGGTCCCGCGCCTTGTTCATGTGGAACCACTGCTCGCCGGCGCGGAGCGCGCGACCGATGCCGGCGTAGCGGATCGCCCACGCGCCGGCGTCGGTCTTCATCACCGGGCCGTGCTTGCTCCAGTAGACGGGCTTGTGCGCGGTGAAGACGAAGAAGCCGGTATCGATGGAGATCGGCGTCTCCTTCTCCTCGAGCGGTAGCCATTGGTCGTCGAGCGCGTAGTCGAACCCGTGGCCGCTCTTCGACGCTGCGAGCCGCAGCTCGTAGACGTCGACGAGGTCCGGCGCGTTGACTGTGTGCGCCCACCCGAGGTGATCGTTGTGACCGTGGAGCACCATCGGCGCGCCGGGGAAGAGACCGCCGCTCATGTTCCAGCCCTCTTCGCTGACGACATGCGCCTCGTACCAGGCGACGGGGCCCTCCCACGGCTGGTGCGAGTTGACGTTGAGCCGCGTGATGCCGTCGGGCGCGCGCGAGCCCATGACGGCATGCGCGTTGGAGCCCGGAAAGGCGCTGTCCTCGCGTCCGCGACGGCCATCGGGGGCGTCCTCGCCGAGCGCGAGAACGCGATCGCCGACGTGCTTCGGCGGGCCATCGTTGATGGCCCCGAG
This sequence comes from Polyangiaceae bacterium, assembly GCA_043742085.1. Taxonomy (GTDB): domain Bacteria; phylum Myxococcota_A; class Polyangia; order Polyangiales; family Polyangiaceae; genus Labilithrix. The sequence continues at coordinate 282 of JAYTZB010000075.1, read as the reverse complement.
GACCTTGTTCATGTCGAACATGAGCGGGATCTTGTGCGCAAAGCCGGCAGCGATGTCCTTGCCGGTGAGCGGGTAGAGCCGCCCGTCGGCCTCGTGAGGATGAAGGAACGCGTAGAGGTTCACGCCGCGCGCGTAGCCTTCGAGGACGGCGCGGTAGTCGGCACCGAGCGCGTCGTACTGCTCGGCGATCTGCTCGCGGACGCGAACGAGACCGACGTAGTAGTCGTTCGAGAGCGCCTCCTTCGACAGCGTGATCATGCTGAGGCGACCGGTGGCGGCGGC
>JAYTZB010000074.1:0-2057 GCA_043742085.1 Polyangiaceae bacterium | reverse complement strand
TGGCGGCCACCAGCACGTCGCGCGCGGTGGCCTCGTCGCGGAGGACGACCACCGAGATCCGGCGCCGCTCGGGATCCTTGTATTCTGCACGATGCTCGTTGAACCATGCACGGACGTCAGCCTCGGGCACGTCGGCGGGCGTGGGCGCGTTCTTGCGCGCCTCGGCAAGCATCGAGTCGCGCAAGATGGCCCGCATCTCCTGCTGCGCGATGGGGTCCTTGTCGTAGCCCTTGTCCGTGGCTTCCTTCGCGAGGAGCTTCACGGTGATCATCTCGTCGAGGAGCTCCTTGCGACGCTCCACCGACTGGTAACGGAGCCGGTCGAACTGATCCATGTGCTCGAGCGCGGCCGCGTAGTCGCCGAGCGTGATGGTCTCGTCGCCCACCTTGGCGAGGGTCTGCTTCGCCTGCTCGGGCGTGAGCGACGTCGGCTGGGCATGACCGCCGGCGTCGGCGCCGTCGGTCGTCGATCCGTTGTCGCACGACTTGCAGCCCTCGATGGTCATCGAGAGCACGACGAAAGACGCGAGCGACGCGAGCGACGCGGCGACTGAGCGAGCGGTGGAACGGCCGACCTTCACGGCGGCGAAAGCTATCACCGCGTGCGCTCCCTTGCACGCCGTCTGGCCCACGACTAAGGACGCTCCACCATGCGAGAAACGCGCGCCGGCGGCTCGGGACCTCTCTCCGGTCCGCGCCTCGACACGATCGCCCCGCCCCCGCGGGATCCGAAGCTCCGCTATCGGAGGATCATCCTCAAGCTGAGCGGCGAGGCCCTTTGTGGCTCGCAGGGCTTCGGCATCGAGCCGGCCGTGATGAAGACGACCGCCGAGGAGCTGGCCGACGTCTACGCCGCGGGCGTCCAGGTGGGCATCGTCGTCGGCGGAGGAAACATCTTCCGCGGGCTCAAGGGCGCCAGCGCCGGCATGGACCGCGCGCAGAGCGACTACATGGGCATGCTCGCGACGGTCATGAACTCGCTGGCGCTCCAGGACGCGCTCGAGAAGTGCGAGGTCCCCACGCGCGTGCAGACCGCGCTCGAGATCCGGTCCATCGCCGAGCCGTACATCCGCCGTCGCGCCATCCGGCACTTCGAGAAGGGGCGCTTCGTCATCTTCGCGGCCGGCACCGGCAACCCGTATTTCTCGACCGATACCGCTGCCGCGCTGCGCGCGATGGAGGTCCACGCAGACGCCCTCTTCAAGGCCACCAAGGTCCAGGGCATCTACGACAAGGACCCCGTGAAATTCTCGGACGCGACGATGTACACGAACATGTCGTTCGACAAGTTCATCAACGACCGCATCGGCGTGATGGACTCGACGGCGGCCACGCTGTGCCGCGACAACAACATGCCCATCCGCGTCTTCAAGCTCACGGAGCCGGGCAACATCAAGCGCGTCGTGCTGGGCGAGCCCATCGGCACGATCGTCGAAGGCTGACGCGTTTCAGGCGGGACGACGGAACGCGGGGCGCGCGGAGTGCTGACGCGTCGGCATCTCCCACTCACTCACGGGCATGCCGTGCTGAGCAACGAGCTGCGCCTTCGCGGCCCGCTGCCGGCGGAGCGCGGTGCGCGCGTGCAGGAGGTCGTGCTGGAATTCGGCGGCCGCGCCGTAGCGAGCGCGCGGATCGCGCTCGACGGCGCGCGCCACGATGCGGTCGAGCGCGACCGGGATCTCCGGGCATGTCAGGCGCACCGACGGTAGCTGCCGCGTGAGGACCGACACGAGGACGGCGCGCGCATTCGCGCCCGGAAACGCGCGCGTTCCCGTGAGCGCCTCGAACAGCATGACGCCGACCGCGTAGAGATCGATCCGCAGATCGAACTCGCGGCGACCCGAGGCCTGCTCCGGCGCCATGTACTCGGGGGTGCCGACGACGGTTCCGACGCGCGTGAGCGTACCGTCGTCGAGGGGCTGCTCGGCCTTGCGGCGGCACATTCCGAAGTCGAGGAGTTTCACGAGCGGCAGGTGGCCGTGCGGGCGGACGATGAAGACGTTCTCCGGCTTCATGTCGCGATGGACGATGTTGAGCGCGTGCGCGGCGTCGAGCCCG
>JAYTZB010000073.1:0-3821 GCA_043742085.1 Polyangiaceae bacterium | reverse complement strand
GCGAACCCCTCCGACTTGCCGCCCTTGCTCGTGTCGGGCCCGGGTTTCGCCATGCCGAACGGCGTCTGCGGTCCGGGATAGGTCGTCCCCACCGCGTAGCCGAGGCCGCCGGTGCCGATGCGCGGGTCTACCCATTGCGTGAGCGGCTCGGCGGACGGCGTCGCAGGCGTCGTGTCGTCCGCGACGTTGTCGACGGGATCGCAGAACACGTCGTCGTCGTCGACGTGGACGTTGCCGGCGGCGGGTGCCGGCGACGTGCTGCTGCCATCGCTCGACGTGCAGCCCGGGGCCACCGCCAACGACAACGCACCAAACAGCGCAAAAACCGGGAGAAAGAGTCGCACGAGCACCATCTACCACGGCCGAGCGAGCGCGAACTCCCGCTCCGCGAACGGAGACGCAGTGGTGCCTCCGGCTAGAGCCTCGCGATCACGAAGGCTTCTTCGCGCGCGTCTTTGCCGCCGCCCGGGCCTTCGGTGCGGCCTTCGCCTTGGGCTCGCTCTCGGCGGTCACGGTCCGCTCGCGGACCTCGGTGCCGAAGATCGCTCGGAGCTCCGCGGGCGCGCTCACCTCGAGCTGATCGTAGCGGCAGTCGGCGGTGGGCTTGTCGTGTCGCCATCGCTTGAAGTGCGTCGCGTGGCGGAAGCGGTCGCCTTGCATGTGATCGTACGCGACCTCGGCGACCAGCTCGATGCGCACCGGCTCCCACGACAGATCCTTGCCGCGGTTCCAGCGGCTCGTTGCTCCGGGCATGCGCTGCTCGTCGCTCTGCCACTGCGCCCACTCCTTCCAGGGGTGGGCCTCGCGGGCGTCCTTGCGGTACGGCTCGAAGAACTGCGTGAGCTTGGCGCGCTCTTCGCGCTTGAACGACGACGCGACGCCGACGCTGTGGAGCTTGCCCTCGCCGTCGTAGAGACCGAGCAGCATCGACCCCACCAGCTCGCCCGGCGCGTCCTTGTACCAGCGGAAGCCGGCCACGACGCAGTCGGCGGTGCGCGCGTGCTTGATCTTCATCATGGCGCGCTTGCCCGGGAGATACGCGAGGTCCTTCGGCTTCGCGATCACGCCGTCGAGGCCGGCGCCTTCGAAGCGCTCGAACCAGTCCTGCGCGACCTTCGGGTCACTGGTGATGGGCGTGAGATGGACCGGTGCCTTCGAATCGCCGAGCGCCTGCTCGAGGAGCTTGCGACGCTCCTCTTGCGGGCGTCCGCGGAGGTCGTCGTCGCCGAGGGCGAGCAGATCCCAGGCGACGAACGACGACGGCGCCTCCTTCGCGAGCATCGCGACGCGCGACGCCGCGGGATGGATGCGCAGGAGCAGCGCGTCGAAGTCGAGGACTCCTCCGGTCGCGATGACGATCTCTCCGTCGAGCACGCAGCGCTCGGGCAGCGCCTCGAGGAGCGGTCCTTCCAGCTCCGGGAAGTAGCGATTGAGGGGCTTGAGATCGCGGGACTGGATGAAGAGGTCGGTGCCGTCCTTGAAGATCAGCGCGCGGAAGCCGTCCCACTTCGGCTCGTAGATCCAGGAATCGCCGGTGGGGATGGAGTCGGCGAGCTTCGCGAGCATCGGCTCGAGGGGATGTCGGAACGGGAGGGTCACGCCCCGCAGCGTACCCGCGTCAGCCGACCTCGGCGACGATCACCGTCACGTTGTCGGGCGCGCCGCCCTCCTTCGTGAGCGCGACCAGCGCCGTCACTGCCTTCGCGAGATCGCCTGGAGGCTTCGCGATCGCATTGAGCGTCGCGTCGTCGACGACGTTGCTGAGGCCGTCCGAGCAGAGCAGCAGGCGATCGCCCGGCTTCAGCGAGATCCGACCCAGCGCCACACGCACCGTCTCCTGCCCCATGACCTGGAGGATGATGTTCTTCCGCGGCGAGGCCTCTGCTTCTTCCGGGGTCATCACACCGGCGTCGACCAGCATCTGCACGTAGCTCTGATCGTGCGTGACCTGCCCGATCTGCCCGCCGCGCATCAGGTACATGCGCGAGTCGCCGATCTGCGCCACGTACGCCGTGCTGCCGACGAGCAGCGCCGCGGTCAGCGTCGCGCCCATGCCTCGTCGATCGGGACGCTTGCCCGCCTCGTGCACCTTCTCGCTCGCCATCTCGATCACGCGCCGAAGTGTCTCGCCGTCGGCCGGCTTCTCGCGGACCGCGCGGACCATGCCGCCGAGGACCGCCTCCACCGAGAGCGCGCTCGCGACCTCGCCGGCCTTCGCGCCGCCCATGCCGTCGGATACGAGGAGGAGAACGCCAGCGTCGGTCGTGGACCACTGCGCCGCAGCGCCGCCTTGCCATCGCTGAGCCTTCGCGAGCTCCGCCATCGTGAACGAGTCCTCGTTCGCTTCTCGCACCAGTCCCACGTCGGTCTGACCGAACGCCCGCACGACGGAGACACTACCGCTCATGGTTGCCATCATGCCCTGCATGCGGCGGACCGCAATGAGGCGCGCTGCCTCCGAGACCAACCGTCGCGCCGTGAGCGGCCCGCGGTGCCTTCAAAGCCGGGGTTTTGGCCCTTGCGGGCGGCGCCGCCGGCGGTGCATCCTGCCGCGGTGATCACCCTCCACACGATGCCTGGTACCGACAAGGTCGAGAGCATGAGTCCCTTCTGCATGAAGGTGGAGGTCTACCTCAAGCTCCAGAAGGTCCCCTACCAGATAGCGCTCGGAGACCCGCGGAAGGCTCCGAAGGGCAAGCTCCCCCTCATCGAGGCCGAGGACGGCCGGCAGATCGCGGATTCGTCGACGATCCTCGCGTATCTCGAGGACAGAGCGGAAAAGCCGCTCGATCGCGCCCTCGACGCGGCGGGTCGCGCGCGCTCGCACGTGCTGAAGCGGCTCTTCGAAGAGAGCCTCTACTTCGTCCTCGTTTGGTCGCGCTGGGGCGACGACGCCGGCTGGGAAGAAGTCCGGCCGCGCATCGCGAAGATCGTCCCGGCGCCCGTGCGCTGGCTCGTGCCTGGGATCATCCGCAAGAAGGTGATCGCCTCGACGGTCGCGCAGGGCGTCGGCCGGCACACGCGCGACGAGATCTACGCGCTCGGCAAGGCCGACCTCGAGGCGGTCGCGGCGCTCCTCGGGGAAGGTCCGTACCTGCTCGGCGCCGAGCTCCACACCGTCGACGTCATCGCGTACGCATTCCTCGCCAACATCCTGCGCTGGCCGAAGCCGTCGCCGCTGACCGACGCCGCGCGCGCGTTGCCGGGCCTCGAGGACTACGTGACGCGTATCGGTGCGCGGCTGGCCTCCTAACCACCGCTCGTCAGTACGGGAAGCGCCGCGGTTCGTACGCCGGCGGCCAGCTTGGCGGTCGGGCTGCGTCGCGCCCTCCATCCGCCGTCGACGGCATGTGGACCGCGCGGACCGACCAGGTTTCCGCTGCTGCGCATCTCGGCCTGGCGCCCGAGATGATCGGCCTCGACGAGCGCGCGCTGCACCCGCTCGAACAACCACGGCACGATGCGATCGAACATCGTCATCAGCCGCGGCGCCGCGCCGATGACCGCTTCGCGACGTGGACGCTCGGCAAGGCTCACGATCGCTCGCGCCACGCGGTCGACGTCGTAGATGGGACGCATCGCGACGATCTCGCGACCCGTGTAGTTTGCAGCATGCTGGAAGAGCGGTGTGTCCACGGTCGCGGGCACGACGAGGCAAGCATGGATGTCGGTGCCACGGATCTCCTGCCGGAGCGTCTCGGTGATGGCATGGACGGCGTGCTTGCTCGCGCAGTACGGACCGGCCTTGGCGTACGAGATCTTGCCCGCCACCGAGCCCATGTTGATGAGCACGCCGCTGCTGCCCTGCTGCCGGAACGCCG
>JAYTZB010000072.1:0-3294 GCA_043742085.1 Polyangiaceae bacterium | reverse complement strand
CCCGGCGCTGACCGACATGGCCCGCATCACCGCGGTCATCTGTCCGGGGGTGGGCGCGCGTTTGCCTCCGGTCGGCTCGAGCCCGCGAGCGTCTCGGGCGGATCGCTGCGCAGGTTCCCTGTCCATCGATGATGGGACCGGACCGCGGATGGAAAGTTCCCGCTCCGCGAGATTTACTCGAGCCCGTGCTCTTTCAGCTTGTTGTAGAGGGTGCGGCGGCTGACCTCGAGGAGCCGTGCGGCGCGCGTACGGTTGTTGCCCGCGCGGGCGAGCGCCTCCACGAGCGCCTCCCTCTCTGTCTCCTTGCGCCGGCCATCGAGCGCGAGGCCTCCGCTCTCCTCGGTGCTCGCACCTCTGCCTCCCGCGGCAGCCGCCGCAGCCGCCGCAGCCGCTCCGTCGGTCGGCACCGCCACGCCGGGGATGCGCGTCAGCTCTCGCTCGACGTCCACGCGCCGGATGACGTCGGCGTCGGCGAGGACCACGAGTCGCTCGACGAAGTTCTGCAGCTGCCGCACGTTGCCCGGCCATGGCTGCTCGGCGAGGAGCGTCACGGCGTCGTCGTCGATGCGCATCGTGGCGTGCGTGCCGAGCACGCTCCTGGCGAGGTCGGCGACGAAGTGACGCACGAGCCGCGCCGCGTCGTCCTTGCGCTCGCGCAGCGGCGGGATGGTGATCGGAACCACCGCGAGTCGGTAGAAGAGGTCTTCGCGAAACTCTCCGGCCTCCACCATGGCTTCGAGGTCGCGATGCGTCGCCGCGATGATGCGCACGTCGACGCGGATCGTCTGCGTACCGCCCACGCGCTCGAGCTCGCGCTCCTGGATGACGCGCAGCAGCTTCACCTGGACCGAGCGCGGGACCTCGCCGATCTCGTCGAGGAAGAGCGTGCCCTTGTGCGCGAGCTCGATGCGGCCCGGCTTGCGCTGCGCTGCGCCCGTGAAGGCGCCGCGCTCGTGCCCGAAGAGCTCGCTCTCGAGGAGCGTCTCGGGCAGCGCGGCGCAGTGGACGCTGACGAACGCCTCGTCCTTGCGCGGGCTCGTCTCGTGCAGCGCGCGTGCGACGAGCTCCTTGCCGGTGCCAGTCTCGCCGCGAACGAGCACGGTGGCGTTGGTGGGCGCCACCTTCTTGATGGTGGCGAACACCTCCTGCATCGCGAGGGACTCGCCGACGAAGCTGCGATCGCGACCGGCGGGAGGGGCGGGCACACCGGCGCGCGCGCGACGGGAAGCGGCGAGCGCCTTCTCGACGACGAAGCCGATCTCGTCCTTGTCGAACGGCTTCTGCACGAAGTCGGCGGCGCCGCGCTTCATGGCCTCGACGGCGAGCGCGACCGACCCATGCGCGGTGACCAGGACCACGGGCAGGCCGGGAAAACGGGCACCGATGCGATCGAGGAGGCTCATTCCGTCCATGCCCGGCATGCGGATGTCGGAGAGGACGACGTCGTACGGGCGAAGGTCGAGCGCGAGGATCGCCTCCTCGGCGGAGGGCACGTGCGTGGCATCGAGCCCGCGCTGCTGGAGCAGGGCGACGAGGACCTTTCCGATGGCGACGTCGTCGTCGACGACGAGGACGGCATCGGACGGGTTCGACATGCCACGATCATAGTGCAAGATGCGGCTCGAGATGCGGCCGCGACCGTTCCGTACGCCATGAGAGACCTTCGCGATTGGATGTCGTTGCTCGCGGCGATCGGCCATCTGTCGCTCGCGGTGACCGCGCTGGTGTCGGGCCGGCGGAGCGCTCTAGCGCGTCCACTCGCGGCGTTGTGCTTCGTGCTTTTCGGATGGAACTTCGCGACGCTCGCACATCACGTCCTCGGTGCGCCGGCGTTCTCGGTGCTCGACTCGGCGTTCACCGCGCTCTCGCCACCGCTGGTGCTCGAGGTGGTGCTGCGCTTCGTCGGGCACGCGCGGCGGCAGCGAACGGCGCGCGTGCTCGTGTGGCTCGCGTTCGGCGGCCTGGCGGCGGCTTCGCTGGTGGGCCTCGTGTCGAAGGAGGTCGCGGCGTGGACCGAGGGTGCGGGATGGGCTGCGCTCTTCCTGGCGGGCTGGGTGCCCACGCTGCTGTTCGAGCTGCTGGTGCTGGTGCGTCATCTGCAAGGCGCGAGCGATCTCGCGGAGAAGGCGCGAACGCGGACGGTGCTGGGGGCGCTGGCCATCGGAGCGACGTTCTCCACGAGCGACGTCGCGCGCGACCTGGGATTGCCGCTGCCGTATCTGGGGTCGGTCGGCACGTTGATCGCGGCGGCGCTCTTGATGACGTGCGCGGTGCGCTTCGCGCTGTTCGATCGGAACGTCTCGACGCGGACCACCGTGTACGTGCTCGGGATGATCGGCGCGTTCGTGGTCGCGTACCTGGTGCTGTTCCGGGTGTTCGCGGGCAGCCTCGCGGCGCAGGCGTTCGTGAGCGCGATCGTGACGCTGCTGGTGGTGGCGGTGGCGCGCGAGCTCGGTATCTCTCTGGCCGAGTCGAGGGAGCGCGTGCAGCGCCTCGCGGTGCTGGGCCGATTCTCGGCGCAGATGGCGCATGACCTGAGGAGCCCGCTGACGGCGCTGCTCGGCGCGGTGCAGGTGCTCGAGGGCACCACGGGCAGCGGCGACGCGGAGGCGGCAACGAAGAAGGAGTTCCTGGAGCTGGCGGTGGCGCAGGCGCGGAGGATCTCCGCGATCGTGGACCGGTACGATCGGATGGGCCGGATCGAGCCGCATCTCACGGTGGTGCGCGTGAACGAGATCGCGCGCGCGGTGGCGCGAGCGCACGCGTTACCGGAGACGTCGCTCCGGCTGGATGCGGCGGACCCGGAGTGCGAGGCCGATCGCGATCTGCTGGAGAGCGCGGTGGAGAACGTGGTGCGCAACGCGGTGGAGGCGACGACGTCGGGCGAGCGCCCCGACGTGTCGATCGAGACGCTGCACGACGCGGGCGCGCTCGTGATCCGGGTGACCGATCGCGGCGTGGGAATGGACGCGCGGCAGCGCGAGCGCGCCTTCGAGGACTTCTTCACGACGAAGGCGACGGGCAGCGGCCTGGGCCTGGCCTTCGCGAAGCGCGTGCTGATCGCGCATGGCGGCGACGTGGCACTGGAGAGCGAAGCGGGACGCGGGACGACGGTCGCGCTGCGGCTGCCGCGCGGTTGAGCGCTACTTCTTCGGGTGAGCCTCGAAGAACGCCATCACCTGCTCGCCCCACGTGGGCTTCACGCACGCGGCAGGTATCGACACGTCGGTGGAGAAGCCTTCGCACGTGAACGTGTGATCGCCGGGGCTCACGTCGGTGATGCAGCCGCTCGGA
>JAYTZB010000071.1:0-2962 GCA_043742085.1 Polyangiaceae bacterium | reverse complement strand
AAGGCCTTCGCGTACGCGTCGGACGAGCATTGCTGCTTCGCGCTGACCACCTCGGCCTCGTCGGCGCCGGCCGCGGATTCGTCCGAGGCGGCGTCGGATGTCGGAGCCGCGCACGCCATCGTGGACGCCGTGAAGAGGCCGAGGACACCGAGCAGGGATGCAGATACGAGGCGCATGGTGATTGTCTCCTTGAGGAGGACACCAGCAAGGGGTAGGCCATCAACCTACATCCGCCTACCATAAAGCCTTCGCAATGATTACCCGCAGTTACGCGCGCATCGTCCGGGGTGGGTGAGGGAGGTGGCGCCGTCCCTGGTGGAAAATTGAATCAGGGGCGGCTGTCCGGCCGGCCGCGTTCCACGCTCGCGGCGCCCGTCAGACCTTCATCTCGGCGAGGTCGGAGGGCACCTTGAGCGTGGGCCCGGTGCGCTCCTGGATCTCGCGCGCGCTCACGCCGGGCGCGACCTCGCGGAGGATCAGGCCGTCGGCCGTCACGTCGATGCACGCGAGGTCGGTGATGATGCGGTGCACGACGCGGCGGCCGGTGAGCGGGAGGTTGCACTCCTCGAGGATCTTCGGCGCTCCGTCCTTCGATGCGTGATCCATGATCACGACGACGCGCTTGGCAGCCGCGACGAGGTCCATCGCGCCGCCCATGCCCTTCACCATCTTGCCGGGGATCATCCAGTTGGCGAGGTCGCCGCGCGCCGACACCTGCATGGCGCCCAGGATGGCGAGGTCGATGTGCCCGCCGCGGATCATCGCGAAGCTCTCGGCGCTCGAGAAGATCGCCGAGCCCTTGAGCATGGTGACCGTCTCCTTGCCGGCGTTGATGAGGTCGGCGTCGATGTCCTTCTCCTTCGGCCACGGACCGATGCCGAGGAGACCATTCTCGCTCTGGAGCACCACCTCGACTCCGGGCGGAATGTAATTCGCCACCAGCGTGGGCATGCCGATGCCGAGGTTCACGTAGAAGCCGTCCCGCAGCTCCTGTGCGGCGCGCTTCGCGATCTGCTCGCGCGTGAGGCCCTTCTGCGGCTTGTCAGCTGTGGTCATTTCGACACCGTCCGGCGCTCGATGCGCTTCTCGAAGCTGGGGCCCTTGTAGATCCGGTGCACGAAGATGCCCGGCGTGTGGATGTGATCGGGGTCGAGCTCGCCGACCTCGACGATCTCCTCGACCTCCGCGATGGTGATCTTCGCGGCGGTCGCCATCATGGGGTTGAAGTTCATCGCGGTGTGGCGGTAGACGAGGTTGCCGAAGCGGTCGCCCTTCCACGCCTTCACGATCGCGTAGTCGCCGGTGATGGCCGGCTCGAGGACGAAGAGCCGCCCGTCGAACTCACGCGTCTCCTTCTTGGCGCTCGCCTTGGCGACGCTGCCGTCGGCCGCGTACTTGAGCGGCAGGCCGCCGTCGCTGACCGCCGTGCCGGCGCCGGTGGGCGTGAAGAACGCGGGGATGCCGGCGCCGCCGGCGCGAATGCGCTCCGCGAGCGTGCCCTGCGGACAGAGCTCCACTTCGAGCTCGCCCGAGAGGTACTGGCGTTCGAACTCCTTGTTCTCGCCGACGTAGCTCGAGAGCATCTTCTTGATCTGCTTGTTGCGCAGGAGAATGCCGAGGCCGAAGTCGTCGACCCCGCAGTTGTTGGATACGAACGTGAGGTCCTTCACGCCGAGCTCGGCGAGCGCGCGGATGGAGTTCTCGGGAATGCCGCACAGGCCGAAGCCGCCCGCGAGCACCGTGGCTCCGGCGGGAACGTCGGCGACCGCTTCGCGGGCGCTCTTGAAGACCTTGTTCATCGGCGGCGACCCTAGTCGGAACAGCTCTGATTTTGTAGCGCGTGTGGCCGAACGCCCCGGCTGAGCCAATGACGCGCGGCCAGGCCGAAAATTGACGCGTTTTTGGCGGTGCTCCCGCTCGCGGTGGCGCGGCGCAGAACCTGCTTTGCAGGCTGCCGTGCATCGGCTTCTCACTGGAAAGACAGCGTGGCGCGTTCACGAACGCGCGACATCCGGCCTCCTCATCGACGCCCGCGACTACTACCGCGCGTTCTACGAGGCGGCGTCGCGCGCGAAGCGCAGCATCCTCATCCTTGGCTGGCAGTTCGACAGCGACGTGCAGCTCCTCCGTGGCGATGACCTTCCGCCCGGCGTCGACCCGAAGGACGTCGAGCTCCTCCCGCTGCTCGATCGGCTCTGCCGCGAGCGCCCCGAGCTGCAGGTGAAGATGCTCGCGTGGGACCACAGCCTCTTCTTCGCGCTCGAGCGTGAGATCCTCCAGAAGATCGTGTTCGACATCGCGACCAACAGTCGCTTTCATTTCAAGACCGACGGCACCGTGCCGCTCGGCGGCTCGCATCATCAGAAGGTCGCGATCATCGACGGCCAGGTGGCCTTCATGGGCAGCGCCGACATCTGTCAGGATCGCTGGGACACCTCCGCGCACATCGCGCGTGATCCGCTGCGCGTCTCGCGGAAGGAGCAGGCGTACAAGCCGTACCACGAGGTGCAAGCGGTCTTCACCGGCGAGCCGGTGCGCTCGCTGATCGATCTCTTCGCGGATCGCTGGCAGTACGCGACCGGTGAGTCGCTCGAGCCCGAGAGCTTCGTGGTCGAGAACGAGGGGCTCTTCGCGAGCCTGCCGCTCACGCTGCCGATGCCCGTCGCCGACGTCGGCTTCTCGCGCACCGTGCCGGGCGCCCCGGATCGCGAGCACATCCACGAGATCCGCGATCTCTACGTGCGCGCCATCCACAACGCGAAGCGCCTCATCTACATCGAGACGCAGTACCTCACGTCCTGCTGCGTGCGCGATGCGCTCGTCGCGCGCATGAAGGAGAAGGACAAGCCGAAGCTCGACATCGTGATGATGCTCCCGCAAAAGCCGGAGAAGTTCAAAGAGGAGGTCTTCATCGGCATCCCTCAGGGCAGCGTGCTCGACGAGGTGGTGAGCGCCGCGAAGG
>JAYTZB010000070.1:0-4100 GCA_043742085.1 Polyangiaceae bacterium | reverse complement strand
GGACGATGGGCCCCCGCACCATCGCCGCCCACATCCCGCCGCTGCTCACTTCTCCTTCAAGAGCTCCTCGATCTGCTTCACGATCTCGTCGATTTCGCCGTCTCTGAGGCCCTCGTGACGGTGCCGCACGACGCCCTTCCGGTCGATGACGAGCTCGGTCGGCATGGCGCTCACCTTGAACGGCGGGCTCGCCGCGCTCTGCTCGGGGTCGATGCCGATCAGGAACTTCGCTCCGGTCTCCTTGAGGAATGCCGGCACCACCGTCTTCGGCTCGTCGTCCTCCGAGATCCCGATGATGACGAGCCCGCTGTCCTTGTACTTCTCGTGCAGCGCCTGGAGCTTGGGGAACGAGCCCTTGCAGGGCTTGCAGAACGTCGCCCAGAAATCGAGGAGCACGACCTTGCCCTTCGCGCTCGACGGCTTCCACGTACCGCTGCCATCGGCGAGCTTGAACTCGACGTCGGGGGCGGGCTGGCCGACCCCCTCGGTGGGCGACGTGTGCGGCGCCGTCAGCCCCGCGGCGGGCGTGGCACCGGGCGGCGCTGCCGAGCCATCCTGCTTGTTCACGTTCCAGTCGTAGTCGAGGAAGACGACCTTGTAGCTCTTGGCCTTCGCGTCCTTCAGCTTCGCGGAGAGCGGATCCTTCGCGTAGAGCAGCGCGAAGTCGACGACGCCGGCATCCTTCGTCTTGGCGCGCTGCTTCGTGAAGGCAACGAAGTCGTCCGCATACCACTCGAAGATCTTCGACATCACGACCTGCTTCTTCGCGTCGTCGACGATGACGTTCTTGCCGTCGTTGACGAACTGCGTCGACGCGCTCTCGAGCTGGCCTTCGAGCTTCGTCGCGTCGAAGGCGTCCTTGCGGAGGAGCGGACACGAGGACGAGCCGCAGTTGATCGCGAAATGGATGCGTGCATCCTTGAACTGCGCGCGGATGATCTTGTTCTCGATGTCGTAGAGGTTCATCTTCTCGCCGCCGATGACGAACTCGAGGTCGTAGAAGAAGCCCTTTCCGGTCTTCACGAAGCTGGTGGCGTTCACCCGCACATCGGTGACGGAGTCGAGCGGCCAGCGCCGGATGATCTCGCGGAGCACGACCGCATTGTAGAGATTGATCCAGTAACTGAGCTTGTCGGTCTGCGTCTTGAAGAGGTCAGGCCGGGTGTCCGGCGTCGCGTTGGTCAGCGTCGAGAGGTACGCGTCGAGCGACTGGACGTCGGCGGCGTTGTCCTTCCAGCGCCCGTAGTCGACCTTGCCGTTGTCGCCGACGTACTTGTCGAGGAGTGACTGGTAGTCGCTGTTCGAGATCTGCGTCACCGGCGTCTTCGGCGGCGCGTAGGTCGTGACCTGGCTACCGCATCCGCCGAGGGCGCAGGCGAGCGCGCCGGCCGCCGCCGCACCGACCACGAGAGACAGGGCGCGCACGGCGAGCCCAGAGGCGGTCCGAGGTGAGGGCGACGCGATTCGCGCTTTGCACATGGCAGTCAGGGTAGCTACGCGCAGAGCGCCCGACCAGATCGCACTCGATCGGCGCGTATTTGCGTTAGAACGTAGGAACACGATGGCGGGGCGCGAGATACCGGCGGAATTCTACCGTGCCGCCTTCGAGCACGGCATGCATGCGGTCATCGGGGTCGACGACGATCGTCGTATCGTGGCAGCCAATGATGCTGCGGCGCAGCTCTTCAAGACGCCGGTCGAGTCCCTCGTGGGCCGGTCCGGCAACGACTTCGCACTGACCGAGCAAGAAGAGCTCGTCGAGCGCCTGTGGGGCATCCTCCTCGCCGGCGGCACGTTTCGCGAAGAGGTGGAGATCCTCGCGCCGGGCGGTCGACGTCGGATGATTCGCGTGGCCGGCAAGGGCAACATCGAGCCGGGGCTGCACCTCGCGATCCTCGGCGACATCACGCGCAGCAAGGAGCACGAGCTCTCGAGCCGTCGCTACGAGCTGCTCCGCGAGCGCGCGCACGACGTCATCCTCTTTCTCGCGCACGACGGCCGGATCGTCGAAGCCAATCACGCCGCCGAGGAGGCCTACGGCTATACCCGCGCCGAGCTGCTCGAGCTGAAGGTGCGCGAGCTGCGCTACGACCCATCCGACGTCGAGAAGCAGTTCCGTCTGGCGAGGAAGCAGGGCCTCGTGTTCGAGACCGTGCACAAGCGCAAGGATGGCTCGTCCTTTCCGGTGGAGGTCGCGTCGAAGCCGTCGAAGCTCGGCGACGACGTGCTGCTCAGCGTCATCCGCGACATCACCGAGCGCCGCGCGCTGCAGGCCAAGCTCCTCGAGGCCGATCGGCTCTCCACCTTCGGCATGATCGCCGCCGGCCTGGCGCACGAGATCAACAATCCGCTGGCCTACGTCCTCACCAACCACGAGGTCATCGCCCGCGAGCTCCCACGTCTCGCGGCGATGGCGCGAGAAGCGGCCACGAGCGAGGTCGATCTCGACGCGGTGGTGAAGGGCCTCTCGCACTGCGAGTCGATGCTGGCCGTGGCGATGGAAGGTCTCGAGCGCGTTCGCTCGATCGTGAGGGACCTGAAGACGTTCTCGCGCGCCGATCCCATCGAGGAGGTGCTCGTCGACGTGCATCACGTCCTCGACTCCGCGGTGAACGTCGCGCAGAGCGAGCTCCGGCCTCGCGCGCAGATCGAGCGCTGCTACGGGGAGATCGCGCCGGTCCGCGGCAGCACGTCGCGCCTCGGTCAGGTCTTCCTGAACCTCGTGGTCAACGGCGCGCAGGCGATCCCCGAGGAGCGCGCGGGCGCCGGCATCGTTCGCATCACCACCACGACCGCCTCCGATGGATGGGCCTGCATCGCGGTCTCCGACGACGGCGTCGGCATGAGCGCCGAGGCGCAGCGCCGCCTCTTCGAGCCCTTCCACACCACGAAGCCCGGGCTCGGCACGGGGCTCGGGCTCTACATCACGAGGAGCATCGTGGAGTCCCATGGCGGGACCATCGAGGTCGAGAGCAGCGAAGGCGTGGGCACGACGGTCTACGTGAAGCTTCCGCCGTACGAGCCGACCCTTGACCGGAAGCGGTCGGCTGGCGTCTCCTCGCCAGAACCATGAGCGCCTACTTCGACGACAAGGACCTCGCCCACTTCGGCGATCTGAAGACCCATCACCCCGAGCTTTGGGACAAGTTCGCCGCCTACTACGGCGCGGCGTTCGAGCCCGGTGAGCTGACCAAGCGCGAGAAGCTCCTCATCGGCTTCGTCGTCGCGCAGACCTCGCAGTGCCCGTATTGCATCGACAGCTTCACGCGTCAGTCGCTGGAGAACGGGCTCACCATGAAGCACCTCGGCGAGGCCATGCACGCAGCAGCTTCGCTCAAGGCCGGCATCACGCTCGCGCACGGCCTCGTCGCGCACAACATCGACAAGAAGCTCTCGATGTAGCGCCCACGCAGCTCAGAGCGCGATGACGCGCTCGAGCGAGGTGCGTGCAGAATGCACGTCGAAGTGCCTGATCCACGTCGATTCCCGCGCTTTTACGTCCTCGACGAGAAGGCCCGCCCCTTCGATCCGCCAGTAACGCGCTCGCTCCACGCCGCCGAGCAAGCCCAGCGCGTCGAGCGCGGGCACCGCGTCCCAGAGCGGAAAGCGCAGTGAGCGATAGCGTAGCGGCGCATACGCGAGCCAGCGCAGGCTCGCGCGCCCGAGGTGCCGGCCGAGGTCGGACGCGCGTGCGATGCGCTGGAGATCGCGCGGACCGACGGTGAGTTCGCACGCGACGTCGAGCGTGAACACGCGTCGCTTCGCGCGGCTCGCGAAGACATCGCGCGACGCGCGAGGATCCTTCGCGAGGTTGAACTCGAAGGGCCAGAGTGGCGGCCAGCGGCCGAGGCTCGACGCGTTGCCGCCCACGAGGCTCACCGTGATGCGGTCGGCTACCGAGGGATCGCGCGCGAGCGCAGCGGCGACGTTGGTGAGCGGCCCGAGCGCGAGGACGTGCGTCCCTTCGGGCAGCGCGGCGATCGCCTCGGCGGCCTCGGTGTTCTCGCCGGCTCGCGACGCGCCGCGCACCACCCGAAGGTCGGCGCGACTGGTCACGGCGAGGAGCGCAGCGGCGCATCGATGAGCGGTGCGCTCGTCGG
>JAYTZB010000069.1:0-3284 GCA_043742085.1 Polyangiaceae bacterium | reverse complement strand
CGCCACATCGCGCAGGTGAAGATCGGCGCGGCCCTCCGTCACGGCGTCATCACCCGCGATGGGGAAGGCGAGGCGGTGACCGGCACGACCATGATGCTCATCGGCGCCAACAGCCGCGACGTCGTCCACGCGGTGAAGGCGAAGATGCAGAAGATCCAGAGCGAGCTGCCGCCCGGCGTCATCATCGATCCCATCTACGATCGCGCGGATTTCGTTGGCCGGACGCTGAGCACGGTGCTCTCGAACCTCGTCGAGGGCGCGCTCGTCGTGACCATCGTTCTCGCGTTGCTGCTAGGGACCATCCGCGGGGCGCTCGTGGTGGTGCTCGGGATCTTCGCCTCGATGTCGATCGCGCTCTTCGGCATGCACGTGTTCGGGGTCACCGGCGATCTCATGAGCCTCGGCGCCATCGACTTCGGCTTTTTGGTCGACGGTCCAATCGTGATCCTCGAGTCGGTCATGGCGGCTACGGCGGGACGCGATCTCGTGAAACGGGCCCGCGACCGCGCGTACACCGATGTGGCGGCGACGGTGGCGCGCCCAGTCGCGTTCGCGGTGGGCATCATCATGCTCGTGTATCTCCCGCTCCTCTCCCTCGAGGGCATCGAGGGCAAGATGTTCCGGCCGATGGCGGTGACCATGGCGTGCGCGCTGTTCGGCGCGCTCGTCTACGCGGTGGTGTTCTTCCCGGCACTGCTCGTCACGTTCGTTCCGCCGCCAAGGAAAATAGGCCCACGGTGGGTCATTGGCCTCGAGCACGCCTACTCTCGCAGCCTCGGCGCAGCGCTCCGGTTGAAATGGGCGCTTCTCGCCGCGTCCGGCGCTGCGCTCGTGGTCGCGTTCGTGGTGCTCGCCCGGGCCGGCGCCGACTTCGTCCCGCGCATCGACGAGGGCGATCTCGTCGTCACGTTCCGCCGCGCCCCCTCCATCAGCCTCGCCGAGGCGAAGGAGCTCGACCTCGCGGCAGAGCGGGTCCTCAAGCGCTTCCCCGAGGTCGTCACCACGCTCGCCATGACCGGGCGAGCCGAGGTCGCCATCGATCCCGTCGGCAACGACAACACCGACATCTTCGTCCACCTGCGGCCGAAGAAGGAATGGACCACCGCGCACGATCTCGACGATCTCACCGTCGCCATCAAGAACGCCATCGAGAGCGAGGTCCGCGGCACGTCGGTCTCGATCTCGCAGCCCATCGAGGACAAGACCAACGAGCTCATCAGCGGCTCACGCGCCGACGTGCAGATCGCCATCTTCGGCGACGACCTCAACGAGCTGAAGCGGATCAGCGAGGAGGTGGGCGCCCTGGTGCGTGGCGTTCGTGGCTCGGGCGACGTGCGCATCGAGCGCGTGCTCGGCGCTCCGACCATCGTGGTCCGGCCCGATCGCGTCCGCCTCGCACGCTACGGCGTGGCGTCCGACGATGCGCTCTCGGCGATCGAGGCCGCACGCGTCGGCATGCGCGTCGGCTCGATCTACGAGGGTCATCGTCGCTTCGATCTGCGCCTCGTGGTGCCTCCCCGCACGTCGTCGCCCGAGGCGCTCGGCGAGCTCTTCGTCGAAGCGGCGGGCGGCGGTACCGTTCCGCTCTCGGAGGTCGCCGAAATCAAGGAGACCGAGGGCCCCACCCAGGTGCGTCGAGAGGCCCTCACGCGCACGGTGCGCGTCGAGGTCAATCTACGCGGCCGCGATCTCGTGTCATGGGTGGACGAAGCGCGAGCGAAGGTCGGCGCGCAGGTGAAGCTCCCCAGCGGCTACGACATCTCGTGGGGCGGCCAGTTCGAGAACTTCCAGCGCGCGAAGAAGCGGCTCGCCATCGTCGTGCCGATGAGCCTGGCGATCATCTTCGGCATGCTCCTCTGGATGTTCCAGAGCGCCCGCTACGCGAGCGCGGTCTTCGCGGTCGTGCCCTTCGCGCTGATCGGCGGCATCCTCGGCCTCGTGGGCCGCGGCCTCTCGTTCAGCATTCCTGCGGCGGTCGGCTTCATCGCGCTCGCCGGCGTTGCCGTCCTGAACGGCGTCGTCATGGCCGCTGACGTGAAGCGACGCATGGAGAGCGGTGCTCCTCTCGACGACGCCATCAAGCTCGGCGCCACGCACACGATGCGTGCAGTCCTCACGACTGGCGCGGTCGCCGCACTGGGATTCATCCCGATGGCCATCGCGACCGGCGCCGGCTCCGAGGTGCAACGGCCGCTCGCGACGGTGGTCGTCACCGGCATCCTCGTGTCCACGTTGCTCACGATGTTCGTCCTGCCGGGGGTCTTGCAGATCGCGATGCGCGGCTGGAAGCCCGACGAGGTCGACGAGCCGTCCATTCGCTGAGCGCCTCGGCGCGCTCGTCGTGCTCGACCGGGACGCGGTCAGCGACCGAAGTTCGGCAGACCGGGGATCTGCGGCAGGGTCGAGGGGTCGAACCCGGGGAAGCCGGGGGCGGCAGGCGCGCCGGGCGCACCGCCACAGCCGTTGTTGGGTCGCGAGTTGTCGGGACAGATCGGCGCGCACGCGCCGCGGGCGACGTCGAGCATCTCGTCGGCGCCGCAGTCGAGATCGGTCTGGCTCGCGGCCGGTACGCCGCCCTCGATGCGAACTTTGTATGCAAAGTTCATCCATTTCTGGACCATCGCTTCGCTGAGCCAGCCGTAGCCGCCGTCACCCCAGCTCGTGCCCCAGTTGTTGTGGACGAGGAACTGCTTGCCGTTCGCGGTCTGGCGATAGCCGGCCATCGTGACGGCGTGACCGCCGTTGGGCGCGTTCCAGTCGGGGATGATGCCGTCCTTCTTCACCTTCGACCACGCGAAGCCGTCGATGCGGAGCGCGATCCAGAGGTCGGCGCCGCTCGCGAGTGTCTGCGTGAGCTGCTCGATCTGCACGGGCTGCGTATCGACCCTGTCGAAGCCGATCACGCGATAGGCCGGGGATCCGTCGGCCGTCCTCATCTTCGCCTGGATGACGGGGTCGGTGCGGAACGTCCCCGGCACGACGTTCGGCGTGACGGCGGTACCGCAGTCGTCGTCGGGCGAGGAGATCCTGCACTCCTCCGAGAAATTCGCGCCCCACACGGCCAGCGTCGAGAGCGGGCGATTGAGCGTCGCATCGGCGGCGGCGCCCATCTGCGGGAAGCCGTAGCCGGACCACACGTGGTTCGGCGACGACGCCTGCGAGCCGACGCCCGCCTGCATCTTGCCTGCACGGATGGCGGCGTTGTCGATGGTGGTGGAGAGCGAGAACGCGGTGCACGCGCCGACCGGACCTTGATCCTTGATCGGCCCTTCGAGGTTCTGCGA
>JAYTZB010000068.1:0-9679 GCA_043742085.1 Polyangiaceae bacterium | reverse complement strand
CGGTGCGGCTGTACACGAGCGCGCCGTATGCGCTGCCGGTGCCGAACGCGTACGCGGGCTGCGCGACGCGATCGTCATGCGCGAAGTGACGCGCGCGCTCGGCGTGCCCCTCCGCGTCACCGATCCCGAGGCCGAGGAGATCGATGAAGCTGCTCTTGCCCTTCCACGCCTCCATCGCCTCCGCTTCGGCGTAGCTGTTGAGGCCCTCGTCCTGGAACGGCCACTGCGTCTCGTGCGACGCGAGGAGCCCGTAGAAGTACTGGTGACCGAACTCGTGGATGGTGACGAGCTCGATCAGGTTCACACCATTCGGGATAAACGAGGAGCCGCCGGTGGTGATGAGCGTCGGGTACTCCATGCCGCCGGCCTCGGGCGCGCTCGCGGGCGGATGCACCATCGTGAGGAGCGGGTAGGGGTACTTGCCGTAGCGTGCGCCGTAGTGCGGAAGCGCGAACCGCATCGTGGCGAGCTCGCGCTCGGCGTGATCGTCGTAGCCGGGCGGGTAGAGGATCGAGCACGCGACGCCGTCGATGGTCTCCTTCCGCGTCTGGAACTTGTCCCATGCGGTCCACGCGAAGTCGTGAACGTCGTCCTGCACGTGCCGCTCGATGCGCCGTCCGCCTTCGACGCGTGACTCGGTGACGCTGCCGGTGGCGCCCACGATGAAGGCCTCGGGCACGTCGAGGGTCACGTCGTATTTCCCGTAGTCGGCGTAGAACTCGCCCAGGTGGTGGAACGGGAAATGCGCGAAGGTGCCGTCGGGCTCGATCTTCGCGAGCTTCGGGAACCACTGCGCGACCATGTGGAAGCTGCCGTCGAAGCCGGTGCGCTCGACGATGGACGGAAGCTTGTCGTCCCACACCACCGCGAGCTCGATGCTCTCGCCGGGCGCGACCGGACGCGGCAGCGGGATCGAAGCGTCGGTCTCGTCGAGATCGTCGCCGCGACGGAGCTGCATGGCGGGAACGAGATCGTGGTCGGTGCCGGCGTCCTTCCAGGTGAGCTTGCGGACGTCGATGGTCCCCCACTCCTTCGGCACGGTGGTGCCGCGGAACCCGCCGACGGGCGCGCGCATGAACACCGACGACTGGTTCTTGAACGCGTTCAGGTAGAGGTGCATCCACAGCTGGCTGACCGGCTGCGAAGAGACGTTCTTCCACGCGATGGTGCCCTCGCCATGCACGGTGTGGAGCGCGGGATCGAGCGTCGCGCGCAGCGTGTAGTCGACGACCCGATCGGGATGCGCCGCCATGGGCACGTCGGCGGCGGAGGCAGCCTCGTCGCTGGCGGGCCGAGCGTCGGCGCCTGCGCCGCGGATCGGGGTGGCGACTCCGGAGAGAGCCACCACGAGGACGGACATCGCGAACGCCCGCGGGTGCATGGCGAGCACCCTATCATCCGGCGCCTCGCCTGCGGCTCAGAAGCCGAACGAGGTCTGGCCGTTCTTGGCGGCCCGAGCCATCGCGGGAGAGATGCTCGCCGGTCGCTCGAACGTGTCTGGCGGCGGGTCTTTCATCTCGTCCATCTCGTGCGCTTGAAGATCGCGGAGACCGTGACGCTTCGCGAGGCGTTCGAAGAGCGACGCGATGGTCTGCGCGTAGACGCCCTCGCCGCTGCCGCGCACGCCGTATTGCGAGTTGTAGAGCTTGCCGCCGTGGGCCTCGCGGAGTCGGCGCAGCACCTTCTCGGCGCGGAGGGGGAGGTTCTTGCGGAGGCTCGTCTCGAAGACCTCCTTCACGGCGCCCGGTAGTCGTAGCAGCACGAAGAACGCGTGCTGCGCGCCAGCGTTGCTCGCCGCCTCGAGGACCTCGCCGATGTCCTCGTCGTTGAGGCCTGGCACGATCGGCGAGACGCTGACGCCCACCGGCACGCCGGCCTTGGCGAGCATCTCCACGATCTTCATGCGTCGCTGGGGCGTCGTGACGAACGGCTCCATGGCCTTCGCCGTCACCGGATTCCAGAACGGAATGCTGACGCTCACGCGGCAGTGCGCGACGCGCGCGAGCTCGGCGAGGAGCTCGACGTCGCGCTCGATGATCGGTGACTTGGTGATGAACCCGGCGGGGTTCTTGTACGCGATGCACACCTCGAGACACGCGCGCGTGATCCCGAGCTTGGCCTCGAGCGGCTGGTAGCAATCGGTGACGCCGCTGAAGACGACGCGCTCGCCCTTCCACTTCGGTTTGTCGAAGGCCTCACGCAGCAGCTCGGCGGCGTTCTTCTTGACGACGATCTTCCGCTCGAAGTCGGACCCCGCGCCGAGCGAAAGGTACTCGTGCGACGGCCGGGCGTAGCAATAACTGCACGCGTGGAAGCATCCTCGGTACGGGTTCACGCTCCAGCGGAAGCCGACGTCCGGGCTGTCGTTCGTCGCGAGGATGCTGCGCGAGTGGTCCTCGTAGACCTGCATCGGCGCGCCCGGGTTGTCCTCGTCCTCGTACTCCATCGTCGTCGACGAGAAGCGGTTCGCGGGGTTGGCGACGGGGAGGTAGCGCGTCACGCCCGAGACGCTAGCAGAACGGATGTTCAGTGCAAGCGGGCCTGATTCCGCTTACTTAGCCCAATCGCCCGATCGTTCGGGTCCCGAACCATCGGCGAGCGGGGGACAGCACGCCGGGCTCAGGAGCCGTCGGCGCCGCCCTTGCCTTGGATGTGCTGGAGCAGCGTCGTCGTGCGAACGCGCCTGCCGTCGACCTCGCTCCAGAAGAGCACCGGCGCGCCCGGCAGCGTCTTCGCGAAGTAGTAGGTCGAGACCTCGCCGTCCTTGCCGCGCACCTCGTAGACGATGCAATCGAACTTGCCGCCCGGGAGCTTCACGCTCTCCTCGTAGGTCTTCACGCGATCCTTCGGGAACTCGGCGTCCTTCTGGAGCGAGACCCAACCCTTGCGCTTTGGGTCGCCGCCGCTCGCGAAGATCTCGCAGCCGTCGTCGTCGACCTTCGTGAAGGTGAGCAGGCGCTCGCGCGTCGGCTTGCCGGGCATCTCCACGCGATAGCGATACGTACGACCGGACTTGGTGGCGGCGCGGATCTGCTCCCACGAGTATGGCGCCGGATAGACGGGCCCCTTCTTGACGAGCTCCGGCTCCGGCGGCGCGACCGCTTCCTGGGTGGTGTCGACCTCGGTGGGCTCTTTCGCCTCCTTCGCCTCCTTGGCCGGAGCGCCGCCGCACCCCGTCGCCGCGGCTGCCACGAGGCCCGCGAGAACGACGAGGTGCGCCGCCCTACCGTTCACGTCGCCGCGCTCGAGACCTTCTCGGGCTTCTCGGCCGCGGGCGGCGCCGCCGTGCACGCGAAGGAGAGCTTCTTGCCGGGACGCTTCTCCCCGGTCTTCTCGTCCTCGACCTCGGCGTCCATGATGCTGACCACCACGCTGCCGCCCTTTTCGAGCGCGCCGAAGAGGAGCTCCTCGCCGAGCGGCGTCTTCACTTCCTCCTGGATGATCCGCGCGAGCGGACGCGCGCCGAAGTCGGGGTCGTAACCCTTCTCGGCGAGGTAGGTGCGCGCCGGATCCGTCACCTCGATGGTGACGTGCTTCTCGGCGAGCTGCCCCGACAGCTCCTTCATGAACTTGTCGACGATGCTGCCCATCGTGCCTGGCGAGAGCGGATCGAACCCGATGCGCGCATCGAGGCGGTTCCGGAACTCGGGGCTGAAGAGCAGCTTGTACTCGCGCTCGGCGTCCCCGGTGGCGCGCTTGTCCCCGAAGCCGACCGAGCGACGGCCGAGGTCGCGTGCACCGACGTTGCTCGTCATGAGCAGGATGACGTGCCGGAAGTCGGTCGACTTGCCGTTGTTGTCCGTCAATTTGCCGTGATCCATGATCTGGAGGAGCACGTTGAAGACATCGGGATGCGCCTTCTCGATCTCGTCGAGGAGGAGGACGGCATGCGGCGTCTTCGCGATGGCGTCGGTGAGGAGGCCGCCCTGGTCGAAGCCGACGTAGCCCGGCGGCGCGCCGATGAGGCGCGAGACGGTGTGGCGTTCCATGTACTCGCTCATGTCGAAGCGCAGGAACGAGATCCCCATGACCTTTGCGAGCTGCTTGCACGCCTCGGTCTTGCCGACGCCGGTGGGCCCGGTGAGGAGGAAGTTGCCGATGGGCTTCTCGGGCGAGCGGAGACCGGCGCGCGCCAGCTTGATGGCGGCGGCGAGCTGGTCGAGCGCGCGATCCTGACCGAAGACCACCTTCTTGAGATCGAGGTCGAGCGAGCGGAGCTTCTCCTTGTCGTTCGAGGAGACCTCGCGCGGCGGGATCTGCGCCATGCGCGCCAGCACCGTCTCGACGTCGATGACGCCGACGATGATCGGTTCCGCCAGGTTCTTCTCGGACTTGTCGCTCTTCTCGGGAACGGTCCCCGTCGGCGTCGTGGCAGGACCGGAGCCGGCGGCGACGGCAGCGTCCTTCTTCGCGGCGTCGCCCGCCTCGGGCTCGTCGCGCAGGAGGTTGGGGGGCTTCTCACCCTTGTAGAGTGCAAGCTTCGCGGCGGCACCGGCCTCGTCGAGCAAGTCGATGGCCTTGTCCGGCAGCCGGCGATCGTGGAGGTAGCGCGCGGAGAGCGTGGCCGCGGCGTCGAGCGCCTCGTCCGTGTACTTCACGCCGTGGAACTCCTCGTACTGAGGACGGAGCCCCGCGAGGATCTTCTTCGTGTCCTCGATGGAAGGCTCGTTGACCTCGACGCGCTGGAAGCGTCGCGCGAGCGCGCGGTCCTTCTCGAAGTGCTGCCGGAACTCCTCGAAGGTGGTCGAGCCGATGCAGCGCATGCGACCGGAGGCGAGCGCGGGCTTGAGGAGGTTCGATGCGTCCATGCTGCCGCCGCTGGTGGCGCCGGCGCCGACGATGGTGTGGATCTCGTCGATGAACAGGATCGCGCCTTCGATCTTCTGGAGGCCCTTCACGACGCCCTTGAGGCGCTCCTCGAACTCGCCGCGGTAACGCGTGCCGGCGATGAGGGCGCCCATGTCGAGCGAGTAGACGGTGGACTTCTCGAGGGCCTTCGGCACCTCGCCGTTGACGATCTTGAGCGCGAGGCCTTCGACGATCGCCGTCTTGCCGACGCCCGAGTCGCCCACCAGCAGCGGGTTGTTCTTCTTGCGGCGCGCGAGGATCTGGATCATCCGCATGACCTCGTTCGAGCGACCCACGAGCGGATCGATGCGCTTGTTCGTCGCCTCCTCGTTGAGGTTGATCGTGTAGGCCTTCAGCGGATCCTTGCGCGAGCGCGGGCCGTCCTCGTCGCCGCCGAGCGACGCAGGCTCCTTGTCGGCGCTGCCGCCCTCGCCCTCGTCCATCTTCGAGATGCCGTGCGAGATGTACGCGACGACGTCGAGCCGCGTGACGCCGCTCTTCTCGAGGATGTTCACGGCCGGTGAATCACGCTCGGCGAAGATGGCGACCAGCACGTTCGCGCCGGTGACCTGATCCTTGCCGCTCGACTGCACGTGGCTCATCGCGCGACGGATCGCGCGCTGCACGCCGAGCGACGCGGTGGGCGTCGTGAAGGCGTCTTCGGGGACGCTGTCGAGCTGTTCCGTGAGGAACGTCTCGAGCTCCTTCTTGACGAGGACGGGGTCTCCTCCTGCGTGGCGCACGACGAGCGCCGTCGCCTCGTCGAAGAGCAACGCGTAGAGGAGGTGCTCCAACGTCACGTACTCGTGACGCCGCCGCGCTGCTTCGTTGGCAGCGAGCGAGAGCGCGATCTCTACTTCGGGACTGATTCGCATGGGTTACTCGGGTTCCGTGGTCAGCAGGAGCGGCATGCCGTTCTCACGCGCGTAGTCCATCACCTGGGTCGATTTCGTTTCAGCAACATCGCGAGTGAAGACGCCGGCGACGGCGGCACCGCTCTTGTGCACGGTCAACATGATGTGCACGGCTTCGGTGTCCGTCTTGTGGAAGAAGCGCTTCAGGACCTCGATGACGAACTCCATCGTCGTGTAGTCGTCATTGTGGAAGATGACCTTGTACCGCCGCGGCGTGGCGGAGATCGGCTTGTCCTCGAGCTCGACGTCGTCGCCCTGCGCGGGCTCCGGCGCTTTGCTCGGGTCCTTCGGGTCGTCGTCCCCGCCCGCCCGGGGCTTGCGCGCGTGGTCGAGCTTCCGATCGAGGTTCCTGGCGTGGTCTGTCACTTCGGCTCCCCCATTGTGCGTCCCCATGCGCCGGTAGCAAGAGTGAACGCCAAGCGTCCGTCTTCTATGGGAGAGGGGGTAGGAACGGTGGGGGAGGAACGATGAGGGACCCGCAACCACTTATGGATGCAAGCCCCTCGTCATCCGTTCCGGTTCCTTCCGCGGAGCGGTTGCCGCTGTTACGCTTGATTCGCTCCCGCATGGCTGAACTCCAAGAGAACATGGTCGTGGCGGATCGCTTCCGCCTGGTGAAGATGATCGGCCGTGGAGGTATGGGATCGGTCTGGCAGGCCATGCACCTCGGGCTCGATACGCCGTGCGCGGTGAAGTTCATCGAGGGCGAGCTCGCCAACATGGCCGAGGCCCATCATCGGTTCGAGCGCGAGGCCAAGGCAGCGGCTCAGCTCCGCAGTCCGAACGTCGTCCAGATCTTCGACCACGGGGTCTGGGAAGGACGCCCGTACATCGCGATGGAGCTCCTCGAGGGCGAGGACCTCGGCAAGCGCCTCGCGCGGCGCGGCGGAAAGCTCTCGCCGCCGGAGGTGAACTTCGTCGTGCAGGAGGTCTGTCGTGCGCTGACGCGCGCGCACCAGGCCGGGGTCGTGCATCGCGATCTCAAGCCCGACAACATCTTCATCGTGAAGGACGACGAGCGCGACATCGTCAAGATCCTCGACTTCGGCGTCGCCAAGTCGGCGGCCGCGCTGGACGGCGGGAACACGAAGACCGGCGCGATGCTCGGTACGCCGTATTACATGAGCCCGGAGCAGGCGCAGGGCATCAAGTCGGTCGACGCGCGAAGCGATCTCTGGTCGCTCGCGGTCATCGTCTTCCAGTGCCTCACGGGGCGGCTGCCCTTCGAGAGCGAAGCCCTCGGCGACCTCCTCGTGAAGATCATCGTGCAAAAGGTGCCGACGCCGTCGGAGTACAACCCGCACGTCCCGGTCGGCTTCGACGGCTGGTGGGCCAAGGCGTCGGAGCGCCCGGTCGAGAACCGCTACCCGACCGCGAAGGCCTTTGCCGAGTCGCTCAGCATCGCGCTCGGACAGTCCGCCAACACCGACGGCGGCGAGCGCGGGCGACTCAACCGCAACACCGATCGCCCTGGCGGCGCCACCGCGATGATGGTGAACGGGCCCGGGACCGAGGTCTACGCCCACGCGCCGAACACGCCGCAGCCCGGCGTGCAGACCGCGCACATGGCCATGCAGACGCCGAATCCGATGCACACGCCTCCCGGCATGCACGGATCGCAGCCCGGCGTCGGTGGGTCCGGTCAACACGGCGCACAGCACGGTGGACCGCCGATGGGGCCGCCGCAGGGCCATCCGCACCATCAGAGTCAGCCCGGCTACATGCAGGGGGCGCCGCAGAACAACACCGGCAATCCCGTCGCGAACACGTACTCGGGCATGGACGGCAACGCCGCTCCGAAAAAATCGTCGGTCGCGCTCTTCGTCGGCATCGGCGCGGTGGTCGCGCTCGTTGGTCTCGGTCTGGGGGGCGTCGCGCTCGTTCGCGGACGCAACGCGAGCGGACCCATCGTCGATCCGGCGACGGCAGCGAACGGAAGCGGGACTGCCATCGCGCCGCAAGCCTCGACCGCGGCCGATCCCTCGAGCGCGCCCGTGGCGAAGGCTGCCGAGACGCCGCCCGTCACGGCGGCCGCCGACGCGGGCGCCGACCCGGCCGCGAAGGATCCCGCCGCCCCCGCCACGTCCGCCACCGTCGCTGCGGTTCCTGCGAACGGCGGGGCGCATCATGGCCCGAGCAACGGCGGCGGACACGCGCCCGGCGGCGGCGCTGCCAGGCCGCCGCCTCCGGTGACGCCGCCCACGACGCCCCCCACGACGGTCGCGGCGCCTGCGAAGCCTCCGGGCACGCAGAAGCCAATCAACCTCGGCTTCTGAGCATTGATGTCCTTCGCGCAACGAGCGGAGGCGCTCGTTCGGACGACCTGCTCGATCACGGAGGCGGCCGTCCGCTCCGCGTACATGCGGAACCTCCTGCTGCGCGGAGAGGCCTCCGATCTCGCGCCGGTGCTCGACATCATCTGTGCGCGCGCCGAGCAGGCCGAAGACTCGGCACGCGAGGCGCTCGTCGCGATCGTCGACGCGCTCAACCACGAGGCGTGCGTCGAGGTCGTGCTGCGGCTGCGCGAAGAAGCGCTCGGCGTGCCGCACCTCGCCCTCGAGCGACTCGTCCGGCAGCCGGTGGCCATCGTCGAGCCGCGTGACGTCGGACGTCCGGAGGACGATCGCATTCCCGACTACGGCAAGGGGCGGCCCCTCACGCTGGGCGAGCGCAAGTCGCTCGCCCGCAGGCCCACGCGCGAGATGATGGATCGCCTGCTGCGGGACCCGCATCCCGACGTGATCCGCATGGTGCTCGCGAACCCGAAGGTGACCGAGGAGGACGTGCTCGCTCTCGCGGCCCGACGTCCGTGCCGGCCCGACGTCCTCACCGAGATCGCGCGGCAGCTGCGCTGGGCGCATCGACCGCGCATTCGCATGGCGCTGGTCCTCAACCCGGACACGCCGCTCGACATCGCCGCGCCCGTCGCCGGGCTCCTCATGCGTCACGAGCTGCGGCTCGTCGCGTCGTCACCGACGGTGGCGCCGGCGGTGCGCGCGCTGTGCCTCGAGCATCTCGAGCGCCGGCCGCCCGCCGAGTTCGGCGAGACGCCCGAGGACGACGAGACGCTGCAGTAGGGGCCTCAGCCCTCTTCTTCTTCGATCTCCCAGCGCTGGAGAGCGCTCACGCCGATCGCGGCGGCGCATCCCGAGCAGAGCGGCGGCTCCTGGTAGCGGCGCTCGTCGCCGCGGCTCCAGACGAGCAGCCCACGCCCCGTCACGTCGTAGCGATCGTCGGCATCGCTGTCGGTGTCGTCCGCGGCGAGCGGCGAGCTGTTCAGGCTCGCTGCGCACACGTCACATCGATGCGATTCGACGTCCTCGAACAGGACCGCGTGTCCTGCCGTGACAAAGCCCGCCACAACCCCCCCGAAATCTTTGGGCAGCTCGCTCATCTTCGTCAACCATAGCCCAGGCCAACGGCGTTTTCACGCGCAGTGCTCTTTTTACGCAACGCGATCGCGGGGTGGTCGAACGGGTGTCCATGCGCGTGATTCCCAGCTCTTGCGTCGTCGCTGCGGGTCTCGCTCTTGCTCTCGTCGTGAGTCTGGGGACCGCGGGTTGCGCGTCGGTACCGCCGCTGCCGCCGAAGGCCCTCGAGCTGAACCGTGATGGCGCAGCGGCGCTCGCCGCCGGGGACCTCGCGACCGCGGAGGCCCGGCTCGCCGTCGCGATCGAGTTCAGCCCGCGTTTCACGGAGGCGTGGGTGAACCTCGGCTACGTCGAGCTACGCCGCGGCAACCTCGAGCAGGCGGAGCGTCACTTCAAGAAGGCGCGCGACCTCAATCCCGATCTGCCCGCGCCACACCACGCGCTCGGGCTCCTCGCGGATCGCCGCGGTGACGGCAAGCACGCGGAGAAGAACTATCGGGAAGCGCTGAAGGTGGACCCCGCGTTCGTTGCGTCACGCGTGAATCT
>JAYTZB010000067.1:0-3581 GCA_043742085.1 Polyangiaceae bacterium | reverse complement strand
GCGGAGGACATGGTCTCGCCGTGATCGGAGGTCACGACGACGATGGTGCGCTCGCGGAGGCCCGCATCGGCGAGCGACTGCACGAGCACCCCGATGGCCTCGTCGTCCTTCGCGGCCTCGGCCATGTAGAGACGCGCGGTCTTGTCGGCCGGTCCAACCGGCGGCGGCGGGATGCGCTCGACGAGCTTCGCTGGCGGCTCGTACGGCTCGTGCGGCGAGTTGTAGTTCACGAACATGAAGAAGCGCGTGTCGCGATGCCCGCGGATCCAGGTGGTCGCATCGCGTGTGATCTCGAGCGTGTCGCGCGTGCGATAGCGATGATCGGCGACGTGCTCGAACCCCATGTCCACGCCGACGGGCGCGTAGCCCACCATGAAGTAGTTGTTCACGAACGCCTGCGTCGACGCGCCATGACGGCGCGCGATGAGCGGCAACAGCGGCGGATCGGACGCATAGAAGCGCGCCGTGTCCGCCTCGTGCAGCACCCACTGCTGCGTGTCGAGGCCGAGCTCGCTCGAGCGTGCGCCCGCCAGCATCGCGAGCGTGCCCGGCCGCGTCCACGATCCGCCGGAGTAGGCGTGTGTGAAGCGCACGCCTCGCCTGGCAAGCGCATCGATGGCCGGCGTGAGGCCAGGCACCTTCGGCAAGAGCGCCTCCAGCGGCGGCGTGGGCGCGGCGAGCTTCGCCGCGTCTTCGGCGTCGTCGTGGAAGCTCGCGATGACGTCGGGCCGCAGCGCATCGACCACGATCCACACCACGTTGTATGGCAGGCGCGGGATGGTGCGCGCGAGCAGCGTCGGCGATCCCCACAGCGCGACGGCGTCCGCATCGGCGTCGGCGTCGCTCACGTTCGGGTCGACGTTCGCGCCCGCCTCCGCTGCACCGGCATCGAGCTCCGCGCGACGCACCGCCTCGCGCTGCCTCGCCGCGGCGTCGCGCTCGGCGAGCGTCGCAGGCGCGATCTCGGTGGAGAGGCGCAGCTCGATGGTCTGACCGGCGAACGCCGCGAGGTCGCACGTCGCGTCGGTCCAGCGACGTGCGCCCGCGGGCCCGAGGCGATGTCGATACACCTCGTGCGAGGCACCCTTGCCATCGACGGCGCTCACGACGAACACGGTGGTGTCGTGGGTGGCGTTGACGGTCCCCTCGGAGAACGTCAGCCGCGCGCCGTTCGGAACCGTCACGTGGAACGCAAACGACGACGGCGCGGCGGCGACGAGCGCGTCACGCTGATCGTAGCTCCCCTCGTTCATGTTCCAGACCTTGGCGTCGGGGGTCCAGGCCTTGCCGGCGGTGTTGCTGGGCATCGACCACTGCGTCTCGATCGCGCTGGTCCGGAGCGCGATGGTGGTCACATTCCGCGCATTCGCCCCGCCCGCGGTCATCCATGCCGGCCGCATCTTCCGCCAGTGCGCGGCCATCACCTTCCGTTCGAACGCCGCGTCCCCGCCGTCGACGCGTGCCTCCATCACGCTCTCGACGAGTCGCAGCACCACCTCGTACCCGTCGCCCGCCCTCTCCCCCGTGTCCCTGGCCGTGCCCGTGCCCGTGGCCGTGGCCGTGACCGTGGCCGCTGTCATCGGAACCTCGGCCGCCCCGTCAGCACCACCCCCCGCTCTCCATGCGACGAGGCACGCCGCGACGACGACGATCAGGATCGCCACGCGCGCCGTCACCGCGCCCATCATTGCGTCCCGCCCCCTTGCCTCGGCACGAGATACCCGTCCCGCTGCTCCATCGCCGGGTCTCGCAGCATCCAGGCCCATAGCTCGGTCCGGAGGCGCGCCAGCTCCTCGGGATGCGACGCGGCAACGTCGCTCACCTCCGCGGGATCGGCCACGGTATCGAAGAGCATGTACTTTACACCCTTGCGTGTCGGCACATAGACGAGCTTCCAGCGCTCGTCGCGCACCATGCGATGCCTCGCCATGCGCGTGATGGCCTGCATGTCGCGACGCATCACGATCTCGGCGTTGTGACGCGCATCGATCTCGGTGAGCGCGAAGATCCCCGGATATGGCATGCGAAGCTCGGGCGCGACGCCGGCGATCTCTTCGGTGAACCAGAGTTCGGACTCGGCATACGCGTAACGCGGCGCGGCCGCGGCGCCGGTGAGCTCCGGCACGAGCGACGTCCCGTCGAGATCGCCCGGCGGCGCGACGCCCGTTAGCGCATAGAGCGTCGGCGCGAGGTCGACGTCGCGCGCGATCCGCGTCCCATGGCGCGCGGCGCCGGCGGCCTGCGCCTGCGCGATGCGCGGATCGTAGACGACGAGCGGCACATGCGTTCCTTCGTCGCCGAAGAGATGATCGCCATGCCCCGCGCCGTGGCCGCTCTCGTAGAGCGTCTCGCCGTGATCGGCGGTCACCACGACGATGGTATCGCTCGCGAGCCCTTCGCTCTCGAGGGCGCCGAGGATGCGCGCGGCAGCGTCGTCGACCGCGCTCACGGCGCCGTCGTAGAGCGCGCGGATCTGCGTGATGTCGGCGGCGTCCGGGGGCGCATCGGCGCCGAGCCCGACCGGCTTGTGGTACTTGAACCGGCCGCGATACGCAGGGTCCGTGTACTTTGCATAGTACGGAGCGGGCGCGGCATACGGGAAGTGCGCGGTCGAGAAGAAGACCGTGAGGAAGAACGGCTTCTCCTTCGCCGCGCGAAGTCCGTGCAGCGCGCGCGCGACGTCGCCCGCGAGGAGCATCGGATCGGCGCCGTCGTTGAGCTCGCGCATCACCGGGAAGAGCGTCCGTCCGAGCTGCGAGTGGAGCACCGGCAAGAGTGGCGTCTCCCGCTCCAGCGCGCGCTGCCGGATCAGCTGCCGAAAATCGAACGTCGGCGTCTCGACGCGCCCGAAGCCGAGCTCGATGCGCCCGAAGATGTCGCCCGCATAGTCGCTCACCACACCCGTCGCGTAGCCCGCCTTCGCGAGACGCTGCGGCAGCGCATCGAAATCGCGCGCGCGCTCCTCCCACGTGGGAAACATCGAGCGGATCCCGTGATGATGCGCATGCCGCCCGGTGAGCAGCGTCACCCACGACGGAAACGTGCGGGGGATCGACACGTACGCGTGCTCGAAGCGCGTCCCGCGCGATGCCAGCGCGGAGAGCGTGGGCGCAACGCGAGGGTCGAGATGGTCCGCACGCAGCGAATCGACCGCGATGATCAAAATATTGGGACGAGATGCCGCGGCCGTCGGGACTGCTGGGGGTGCAGCCGATAGTTCGGGTCCCGAACCATCCCCGCGCCCCCTCCCGAGGCCCCCCGCGACCGTGCGCCAAGAGGCCGCAATCGCGAGGGCCGCCGCGAGCGAGAGGCCGACCGCCACCCACGGCGCGCGACGCGCCAGCGCGACGATGCGTGCCGGGCGCGCGTAGATCGCCGCCGCCACCATCGCGAGAGCGACGACGCCGTGGCGGCCGAGCACGTCGGTCGCAAAAACCTGCACGGTGCGCGCGAGGCCGCCCATCGCGTACCAGCGCGCCGCGTAGAGCTGAGGACTGTCGGCCATCGCCCACAGCATCAGCGCCGCCTCGATGGCGAAGCAGACGAGAGCGTTCTCGAGGAAGGCGCGCCAGCTGCGACGC
>JAYTZB010000066.1:0-2700 GCA_043742085.1 Polyangiaceae bacterium | reverse complement strand
ATGCCTCGACCTCGTGCGCGACGAGGCGCGCGTCGATCCGTCGTATGCCTCGGGCGACAAGCGCGGCCTCGCCAGCGGCACCGCCATCGAGCGCCTCGCGAGCATCCCCGCCGAGGACCCCGAGGTCTACGAGGCGCTCTGTCGTGCCGACACGGTGGGCGTCTTCCAGATCGAGAGCCGCGCGCAGATGGCGATGCTGCCGCGCCTTCGCCCGCAGAAATTCTACGACCTCGTCGTCGAGGTGGCCCTCGTGCGACCGGGCCCGATCCAGGGCGGCATGGTCCATCCGTACCTGCGCCGTCGCAGCGGCGAGGAGAAGAGCGACCCGCCGCATCCCATCCTGCAGCCGATCCTCGAGCGCACGCTGGGCGTCCCGCTCTTCCAGGAGCAGGTCATGCAGATCGCGATCGTCGGCGCGGGCTACAGCGGCGGCGAGGCCGACCGCCTCCGTCGTGACATGGCCGCGTGGCGCAAGACCGGCTCGCTCGAGAAGCATCACGATCGCCTGCTCGTCGGCTTTCGCGAGCGCGGGATCTCCGAGGAGTTCGGCGAGCAGCTCTTCAAGCAGATCCAGGGCTTCGGCGAGTATGGATTCCCGGAGAGCCACGCCGCGAGCTTTGCGCTCCTCGTCTACGCGAGCGCGTGGCTGAAGGTGCACTACCCGGCGGAGTTCGCCGCGGCGCTCGTCAACAGCCAGCCCATGGGCTTCTACTCGCCGTCGACGCTCCTCCAGGACGCGCAACGTCACGGCGTTCCGCTCGCGCCCCTCGACGTGGGCGTGAGCAACTGGGACTGCGTCTGCATCCGCCCCGATCCCGACCGACCGACGTGGATCCGTCTCGGCCTCCGTCTCGTCGCGGGTCTCGGCGAGGACGCGGGAAGGCGCATCGAGAAGGCCCGCGCCGATCATCCGTTCGCCGGTGTCGAGGATCTCATCGCGCGCGCGCGCCTCGACAAGAAGGAGGTGATCGCGCTCGCCGAATCAGGCGCGCTCGACGAGCTTTGCGGAGGTCGTCGCGAGGCAATCTGGAAGGTGGTCGGCCCTCGGGCCGAGCCACGAACGCTCTTCGAGGGCACCGACAGCGAGGAGCCGCGCCCGTCGCTCGCGAAGATGACTCGGGCCGAGCAGCTCGTGCTCGACTACGAGCGCACGGGCGTCTCGGTCTCGGATCATCCGATGAAGCTGATCCGACCGCGCCTCTCCAAGAAGGTCCAGTCGTCGCGCGACGTGCTCTCCATCCGCTCCGGCACGAAGGTCAGCGTCGCCGGCATGGTCATCTGCCGGCAGCGGCCCGGCACCGCGAGCGGCGTCGTCTTCATCACCATGGAGGACGAGTACGGCTTCTCGAACCTCGTTCTGTGGTCGAGGGTCTTCGAGGAGTATCGCCATGTCGCGACCACCTCACGTCTGCTCATGGTGCACGGTCGAATCGAGCGCAGCGACGATCCCAAGGGCGAGAAGTCCGCCGATCCCAAGGCTCCGCAGAGCGTCGTCTACGTCATCGCCGAGCGCCTCGAGAAGCTCGACGCCCAGCTGCCGGCGCTCGACAGCATGAGCCGCGATTTCCATTGAACGCAGAGCCGTGCGTGCGCTCGACGCCAGAGCTACGCGCCGCGATCGGAATCGGCGACGCGAGGTCGTAGTATGGTGCTGCCGAGGCACCTCGCCGCGTCGTTCATGGCCTTAAGCTCCCGCACGCATCCCGATGCCCTCGACGTCCTGCTGCAGCTCACGGCGCAGCTGACCGACGACCGACCGCTCGAGGAGTTCCTGAAGGCGGTGACCGAAGCCACCCTCGATCTCCTGCACGCCGACCACGCGTCGAT
Organism: Polyangiaceae bacterium; assembly: GCA_043742085.1. Taxonomy (GTDB): domain Bacteria; phylum Myxococcota_A; class Polyangia; order Polyangiales; family Polyangiaceae; genus Labilithrix. The sequence continues at coordinate 873 of JAYTZB010000066.1, read as the reverse complement.
CCGGCTCCTCGACACCGCACGCACGGCGCTGCTCTCGGGCGCGCGTTCCGGCACGGGCGAGGAAGACCGGCCGATGGACTTCAAGCGCGGGGAGGGGATCCTCGGCTGGGTCGTGGAGCACGGGCAGCCGGCGCGCATCGGCGACGTCGAGCACGACACGCGCTGGCTGAAGGGCCAGGGGCAGGCGTTCCAGGTGCGCTCGATCATGGCCGAGCCGCTGTGGTCGAGCGGCGAGGTCATCGGCGTGCTGGCCGTGACCTCGCCGGCCACGGAGGCGTTCGGTGACCACGACCAGCTCCTCCTACGGCTCCTCGCGAACTGCTCGGCGCCGCCCATCGAGCGCGCACGCCTTCGTCGCCTCGCCATGTTCGACGACATCACGATGGCGTTCAACCATCGCTACCTGAACCCCCGGCTCGTCGAGGAGATGGAACGCGCGAGCCGCTCGTCGGGTGATGTAAGTGTACTCTACATGGACCTCGACCACTTCAAGTCCGTGAACGACCTCCACGGTCACGCCGTCGGAGACGCGGTCCTGCGGATGTTCGCCGATCGCGTGCGAAAGGCGGTGCGTCGCGTCGACGTCCTCGTACGGCGCGGCGGCGAGGAGTTCGTCCTGATCATGCCCGCGACCGGCGCCACGCAGGCGCACGCCACGGGTCATCGCATCCAGCAGACCTTGCACTCCGAGCCCTTCGAGGCCGACAATGCCGCGATCCGCATCAAGCAGACCGTGTCGATCGGCGTCGCGACGTGGGACAAGCGCGAGACCCCGGAGCACCTGGAACGGCGTGCCGACGAGGCCATGTACGAGGCCAAGCGGCTGGGCCGGAACCGCGTGGTCGTGGCCACACCGAAGGACGTTGTCGGATA
>JAYTZB010000065.1:0-15609 GCA_043742085.1 Polyangiaceae bacterium | reverse complement strand
ATCGGCGTCGAGGACATCCAGCGCATCGAGGTGGTCCGCGGTCCCGGCTCCGCGCTCTACGGCGCCGATGCCTTCAACGGCGTCATCAACATCATCACGAAGAAGCCCGGCGAAGGTAAGAACGGGATTTCCGGCGGCTACGGCACGCAGGCTGCGACCCACGGCAGCCTGTGGGCCTCCGGCCGCGAGAAGGAGTTCGCGTGGCGGCTCGCCGCTGGCTATGACTACCTCCCGCGCTGGTCGCGTGAGGTGCCCAACGGCCGCGCCGACATCCGCACCGGCATCGGCGATCAGGTCGAGAGCTCGCGCACCGTGCGCATCGACGTGCGCGGCACACGCGAGATCGGAAAAGCTGCGACGTTCGGGATCGGCGCCGGCCTCGCCCAGGGCTCGCTCGAGGTGCTCGGCATCGGTCCGCTCAACGACATCGTGCTGCCGCGGTTCGTCTCCACCGACGTCACGACGTACCTCAACGCCGAGCACTTCGACGCGCGCATCTTCTGGAACCGACTCCGCGCCGACAATAGTTTGAACGTCAACTACATCGGCCAGTCGGTGCTCCCTGCGCGCGCCGAGGAGAACATCATCGACGGCGAGCTCGTCTACAAGGCGAAGACCGATCTCGCGAAGGACCTCGGCAACGATCTCCGTGTCGGCGCCGCCTACCGCTACAAGGACGTCAACTGGACGTACCTCGACCAGCGCCGCATCGAGCATCATTACGGCCTGTTCGTGCACGACGAGCTCAAGATCGGCGCCATCCTCGCGCTCGTCGCCGACTACCGTGTCGACTGGGTCCCGTATCTCGAGACCTTCCAGCAGTCGCCGCGCGGCGCGGTCATCATCCACCCCACGAAGCAGTCGGCGATCCGCGCCTCGATCTCGAGCGCCTTCCGCAAGCCGACCTTCCTCGAGTCCTACCTCGCGCTGCCCATCCAGCTCCCGGTCACCGGAGCTGCGCAGATCTCCGAGGGTGTCCGTCGGGAGGACCGCGGCTTCATCGTCAATGCCGAGCGCATCCTCTCCGCCGAGCTCGGTTACCTGAGCCAGGACAGCGAGTACTTCGTCATCGACGCGTCGTTCTTTTACAACCGCATCTCGAGCCTCATCCAGCTCTCGGAGAACCGACCCGTCACCGTCGGCGACTTCGCGGCTGCGGGCGGCCAGGATCCGCAGACGGGTCTCTATCCCGTCGGCCTCGGCGGCTGGGAAAACCAGTGCCAGGCCTACAACGTGTACGGCGGCGAGGCCGGCCTCCGCACGTTCCCCATCGAGGGCCTCGACATCTACGGCAACTACACGCTCAACACGTCGCAGCAGGACAACTCGAGCTGCACCGCCGAGCAGCTCTCGCGCATCGTCGCCGATCAGCGAACGCCCGTGCACAAGGTCAATGCCGGCGTGCAGCTCCGCACCAAGGCCGGCATCGATGGCTCGATCGATTTCCACTACATCGGCTCGCAGGTCTGGGCGGAGCAGGTCACCAACTTCGTCCGCCAGTCGATCGAGCAGCAGCGGTTCGACGTCTCGGACTACACCTTGCTCGACGGCCGGCTGGGCTATCGTTTCCTCGGAAATCAGGCAGAGCTGAGCGTGAACGGCTTCAACATCCTCGACGTGAGACACCGCGAGCATCCGTTCGGGCAGCTCGTCGGTCGTCGCGTCATGCTCATGGCCACCTATCGATTCTGATGAACCACCATCGTCGCCCGACCTCGCTGCTCCCGCTCGTCCTCCTCGCCGCCACGGCGATGGCGGCTTGCGGTGACGTGCCGATCGACGACACGCGCAACGACGCGCGGCTCTTTCCGGCGCGCGGTGTCATTCGCGGAACGGTGACGTACATCGGTCCGCGACCGTGCTCGCGGAACGGGCACATCGTCGGCAACGCCGTGGTGCTGGTGTTCGATCGACGCAATCCGCCCCCGCCGGCAGGCATCGCGACCGCCGCGGTGAACTTCGTGGCGGTGCCTGGTGATGCGCTCTTCGTGAACGAGCCGCGCAGCGTCGGGCCGACGCTGTTCTGCCCGTCGGACACGACGCCGATCACGGCGTCGGTGCCGTTCGCGATCGCGCCGCTCCAGGGCGGCTCGTACCAGCTCTCGGCGTTCTACGATCGACGCGGGCGCTTCTGGCCGACGTTCAAGTTCCGGAACCTCCCCGAGGCGGGCGACATCGGCGGCGGGTTCATCGATCTCGAGGACGCGCGGAAGAACGCCGGGAATCCCAGCTACCAGCCGCTCTACCTGCCGGTGAACGTCGGCACGCCGCAGGGCGGCGCGGCCGCCGGCTCGATCCCGGACTTCATCGTCGACAAGAGCGGCTACGTTGCCGACAACATCCCGGTCACCGTCGCTTCGATCGTGCCGTTCACGCGGCCGTACTTCCATCCGCGCAAGAACGACGCGACCAACGAGGGCCCCGAGGACGTCAGCCAGGCCGTGCTCTCGCCCGCGAACCCCACCGGCGACAAGCTGGCCGTGCCGATCATCGCGATGACGCAGGACGCGCAGATCCTCGCGCCGCCGAAGGCGCCGACGGCGGCGACGCTGACCTCGTACCAGAAGAGCTTCCTGTCGGTGAAGATGGTCTGGGGAATGGCGCCGGCGGAGACCTCGACGGCGACGAGCCCCGAGGATCCGTTCGGCCTCCAGCTCACTCCGCTCCCGCCGAAGGGCAACGGCGGGCTACTCGTGTTCGCGCGCGGCGTGTCCATCGCGGAGAATCCGTCGGTGCCCGATCTCTGGCCACAGGTCGCATTCGTGAAGCTCGCCGATGATCCGCTGCGCCGTGGCGATCCACAATCGCTCGTGATTCAAGGCACTCCAGAGGAGTCGGCGGTCACCGGGAAGCCGCCCGGACCCGTGGTGATCATCCAGGGCATCACGCTGCTCGACGACAGTCTCGCGAAGACCATCGTGGGCCCGGTGCCCACGTTGCCGACGAGCGCGGCGCTCCGCGATCACGTGACGGTGCTCGTGAAGCCGGCCGCGCTCTGCTTCGACCCGCGGCGCATCGACGTGGGCGGGCTGCTGGTGACGCCGCACCTCACGGGCCAGAGCGCCGACGCGAACGAGGTGGGCCAGCAGCCGCTCTTCAACGCGGCGGCGCTCGCGAAGGTTCCGAGCGTTCGCGACGTCGTCCAGGGTTGCCTCCCCAAGGGTCGCTACGCGATGACCATGGTCTATCCGACGGGACAGGCATGGACGGTCCCGAACGAGATCGGCGGCTGCGCGCCGTCCGAAGGTGTGGTCAAGCCCGACGGCGACATCTCCGCGTGCTCGGCCAAGCTCCGTCATGTGTTGCTCTCGCAGGGCGCGCGCGCGGTGCTCGAGGTGATCGACACGCAGGACCCCGCGACGTGCAACGCTCATCCCGTACCCGACGTGTGTACGAAGCTGTGATGGGACCGAGCGTCGTCGTCATCGGCAACTTCGACGGTGTGCACCGCGGCCACCAGGCGGTGCTCCGTCAGGCACGTGCGCTCGCCGATGCGCGGGGCCTCCGCTGCGTGGTGCTGACGTTCGACCCGCATCCGAGCGAGGTCCTCGGCCGTGGTGCGCCTCCGCAGCTCACCACCCTGGCGCGGCGCATCGAGCTCCTCCTCGCGCACGGCGCAAACGACGTCGTGGTCGAGCCGTTCACCGTCCAGCTCGCGTCCTGGACGCCCGCGCAGTTCGCGAACGTGCTGCTCGCCGAGCGCCTCTCTGCGCGCGCCGTCGTCGTGGGGCAGAATTTTCGCTTCGGGCACAAGCGCGCGGGCGACTTCGACACGCTGGTCACGCTCGGTGCGAGCCACGGCTTCGAGGCGGTCGCGGCCGAGGTGGCCGGTGACGGCGAAGGTCCGTTCTCGAGCACGCGCGTGCGTGATGCCATCGCGGCCGGCGAGGTCGATCGGGCGGCCAACGTCCTCGGTCGACCGCACGCGCTCTCGGGCGTGGTCGAGCACGGCGATGCGCGGGGTCGCACCATCGGTTTTCCCACCGCGAACCTGGGCGCCGTCGCCGAGATGCTGCCCGCGCATGGCGTCTACGCGGTACGGGTCACTCGCGAGGCGATCGGAGCCGAGCGCACGTCGCCGCCGGCGAACGGCGGCGTGATGAACATCGGCCTGCGGCCCACCGTCGATGGGATGTCGCTCCGCGTCGAGGCTCACTTGTTCGACTTCGCCGCCGATCTCTACGGCGAGTCGCTGCGCGTCGACCTCGTTTCCAGGCTCCGCGGAGAGCAGAAATTCGCGGGCCTCAGCGAGCTGAAGGCACAGATCGCGAAGGACGCCGAAGCGGCACGAAAAGCGCTGTAAGCTAGCGCCATGGACCGCGGGGAGCTCGAGGATCTCGATCGCGAAGCCCTCGTGGTGCGCGCGCAGGCCGCGGGCATCCGACGCGCGCGCATCCTGACGCGGCCCGAGCTCATCGACGAGCTCCTTCGTCTCGATCCCACTGCCGACGCCGCGCAGCTCAAGAAGAGCCGCGGGTTCTTCGGACGGGCACGCGACCTCGTCGCCCGCGTCGTCGAGCGAGGGCTGCACCTGCCCGACGCCGCCGATCGCATCCGCACGCTCGCGCTCGGGACGATGCCGCCGCCGGGCGTGCCGCGCACCGAGCCGCAGGCGATGCCGACCGTCACGCTCGCGGAGATCTACGCGGCGCAGGGGCATCGGCAGCGGGCCGTCGAGACGCTGCGACGGGTCCTCGAGCGCGAGCCCGATCACGCCGCCGCGCGCGCGCTGCTCGCACGCCTCGAGGACGAAGCGTACGTCGCCCCGAAGCCGCGGCTCCCGCCCGAGCCGGAGATCGAGCCGGACCTCGACGCGAGCGAGAGCGAGGACGACGTCGACGACTTCGACGACGAAGCGCTCACGCAGGAGATGCCGATCATCGGCGAGCGCGCGCCGATCCAGGGACCGAGCGACAGCAACGGCGACTTCGAGTTCAGCCTGGTACCCGCCAGCGATCGAGCGCCGACGCTCCTCGATCCGTCCTTCGCCGATACGCGCGAGCTGCCGCGACTCGTCCGGCCCACGTACTCGTTCGCGGCGCAGGAGGCCGAGATCGACGTGCACGGAAAGACCGACGTGTTCGTCGTCGTTCCTCCGCGCGCGAGCGCCGCGCCGTCCGCCGCGGCTCCGGTGGCATCGCCCGCGCCGGTGGCTGCGCCGGTCGAGGCGCCCGAGGCGGCCGAGGTCGAGGAGTGCTTCGCCATCCCCGTCGCGCGCGACGAGGGGACGGAGGGCGCGGCCGGGCGCACGTTCGTTCGGTGGACCATCTCGTGGTCGACCATCGGCGCGCTGCTGGGGGCGAGGCCCAACGGACGCTTCGTGGTGCGCGCTCACGTGGTGACGCCCGCGTGGGATGGACCGAACACGGAGACGCGTGACCTCGTCGTCGATCCCGACGCGGAGCAAGCGATGCTGGTCGGTCTCCCGGAGCCGTCGGTGGTGCGCGTCGCCGTCGGCTGGCTCGATGGTTCGACCTTCGTGCCGGTCGCTCATTCGCCCGCGCTCGAGATGTCACGCGGGCGGGGGCTGGTGATCTGGACGTCGAAGGGGGCGGTGCCGGTCGTCCTCGAGGATCCACGCGCGGCGTCCATCGCGCGAGCGGTGGATGCGGCGCGGTCCTTCGCTCCGGCGCGCGCGTAGACGACGATGTCCGAGGACCTGCTGCTCTACGCGCAGCTCGGTTATGCCGAACACATCTCGCGCCTCGTCGCGGAGGGTACCGATCCGGACTGGCGGCGCGAGGACGGCGTCACGACGCTGATGATCGCCGCGCTCACGGGACGGACCGAGATCATGACCGCCCTCATCGACGCCGGGGCGACCGTCGATCTCCAGGCGCCCGACGGCATGACCGCAATGCTCGCGGCGACGGCGTTCGCGCGGACCACCCGCGAGATCGCCGGCATCGAGCTGTTGCTCGCGCGCGGTGCCGATCCCAACCGCGCCAATGTCGAGGGCAACGACGCGCTCATGATGACCGCGCGTCATGCGCTCGTCGACGGCGTGCTCGTGCTCCTGAAGGCAGGCGCGGATCCCAAGCGCGCGAATCGTCATGGGACGACGGCGCTCATGCAAGCGGCGCGCGGGCATCTGGTCGAGACGGCGCGCATCCTCATCCGGGCTGGCGCTGATCCTGCGCAGAAGGACGAGAACGGCCTCACCCCCGCCAGGTACGCGCGCGAGCTCGGCGATCCGCCTGCTGAGCTCCTCGCCGTGCTCGCGCCGTCGCCGGCCGAGCTCGGCGGCGCGACGATGCCGCGACAGGCGTGCCGCTTCGACAAGACCGATTTCCGCCTGAAGCTGCTCGGCTCGTGGGCGGAGAGCGGCGAGACCGAGGAGACGCTCGAGATCCTCGAGACCACGGGCGAGCGGCAGATCTTCGTGTCGGTCACGCACCTGCCGGTGGAGCTCGACGCCGACGAGCGCCACGACGCCATCTCGCGCCGCGTGCGCGAGATCATGGCGCAGCTGCGCGTGGTCGGCGGCGATGGCTGTCGCTTCTCCGACGTGCGCTTCGCAGACGCGAGCGACGTCATCCAGGCGCGCTTCCACGGCGTGGGTGACAAGAACGACATGTTCTTCGCGGTGTGCGTCTACGCGGCGCCGCTCAAGTTCGTGACGCTGACCTACCGCGACTTCCGTCCCAACCTCTCCGAAGAAGCGCGCGGCCGCCAGGCCAGCGAAAGCGTCGCCTCCTTCCGCGTGAAGTAACGCGCACGCGACCGACGCGAGACGAGAACCAGAGACCGCGGAGCCACGGAGAGACGGAGGCGACCACGGAGATTTTTGGTTCGAGACACGCGCTCGGCCGGGTGTTGCGAGACGCCTCTTGCCGTCGTGGACGCGCTCGACCTCGGTACCGAGATCGGCAGCCAAATCTGCCCTCCCTCTCGTCTCCGTTCCTTCGTGGCTCCGCGGTCTCTGGTTCTCCTCTCGCTCGGCGGTTCAGAGGATGTCGAGGGGGTAGCCGCCGTCGGTGCACGTGCGCTGGGCGATGGATTTGCGGAGCTCGTCGTCGTTCTCTTCGAATGCGGCGACGTTGTCGGCCAGGCGGCGCTTTGCGCTCGTGACGAAGACCGAGGCGAGATCGATCTCGCGCCGCGAGCCCTCCTCGCCACGTCGCTCGATGGCGCGCGTGGTACGCGAGATGACGCTCGCGATGGCGTAGAGATCGATGGCGACATCGGCCACGCGCTTCTGCGTGTACTGCATCTCGGCGATGTTCTTGCCGTGACGGCGGAGCACGTTGTCGACGCTCTTCGCGAGCTGGCCCGTGTACTCCTCGAAGAGCACTGCTTCCCGCGCGAGCATGGGATGCGACTTCGACAAGCGCTCCCGGCCGAGCGCGCTCTTCGCCTTGCGCAGCGCGAAGTCGCTCAGCAGCCCGAAGCCCTTGATGGGCTCGCGCATGGCCTTCGACACCTCCTCCAGCGATCGGCTCGGGCCCTGCATCCCGGAGAGCGCGATGAAGCAGCGGAGGATCTCGTTCGTGCCCTCGTAGACCATGGCGATCCGTGCATCACGCAACAATCGCTCCCAGGGCTGCGAGCGCATGTACCCGAGCGCGCCCGCGATCTGCTGAGCCTCGTTCGCGACGCGCCATAGCGCCTCCGACGCGTAGACCTTGCAGATGGCGCTCTCCACCGTGAAGTCCTCGCTGCCCTTGTCGACGAGCCCGGTGGTCAGGTAGGTCATGCTCTCGAGCGCGAAGAGCTCGGACGCCATCTGCGCGATCTTGTCCCGCACCAGGCCGAACTCGGCGATGTTGCGGCCGAACGCCTTGCGCTCGGACACGCGATCGACCGCCATGCGGAGCAGGCGCTTGCCCTTGCCGAGGCAGCTCGACGCGAGCGAGAGGCGCGCGTGCGTGAGCACCTCCATCGCCACCTTGAAGCCGCGGCCCACCTCGCCCAGCACCTGGTCCTTCGGGACGCGGACCTTCTCGAACGTCACGAGGGTGGTCGAGGTGCCTCGCACGCCGAGCTTCTCCTCGTTGGGCCCGCTGGTCACGCCTTCACCGCGCTCGATCAGGAACGCGGTGAGCCGCGGCTTCGCGCCCTCGTCGGCCGGCGACGTGCGTGCGAACACGATGAAGACGTCGGCGATGCCGCCGTTCGTGACCCACGCCTTCTCGCCGGTGACCACGAAGTGCTCGCCGTCGGCGTCGGCGCGCGTCTGGATCGATGCCGCGTCGCTGCCCGCGCCGATCTCGGCGAGCGCGAACGCCGCGACGAGCTGGCCCGTCGCGAGGCGTGGGAGCCAGCGAGCCTTCAGCTCGTCCGATCCGAAGAGGTTGAGCGCGGTGACGCCGAGCGAGCTGTGCGCCGAGAGCGTCATCGCGAGCGTGGCGTCGCTGGCAGCGACCTCCTGCAGGGCCCGCGCATAGGCGGTCATGCCGAAGCCTGCACCGCCGTTCGCCTTCGGGATGTTGAGCCCGAAGAGGCCGAGCTCCTTGAGGCCATCGAGCGTGGCCGGCGCGATGGCGGCGTCGCGATCGACCTGCGCCGAGTCGACGCTCTTCGCAGCGAACCTCCGGAAGCTCTCGAGGACCGCGTGGACCTCGTCGGCCTCACCGCGCGTGGGCTCGGGGTAGGGGAAGATCACGCTCTCGGCGACCACACCTCCGAAGAGGCTCTTCATGAACGATTCGTCGGTCATTCGTGGAGTCAGCGTATCGCGCCTGACGATGTAAAAGGCTGGGTTTGACGCGATGCATACCGGGTCGTATGAAAAAGCATGGGCAAAGAAGCGCCTGCCTCCGTGCGGCCCGCGCCCGTCGGACCGTCGGTCGACGAGTGCCTCGTCATGGGCATGACGTGCGCTTGCTACAACCTCCGCCGCGCGTCGCGCGTGGTCACGCAGGTCTTCGATTCCTACTTCGACGAGCTCGGGCTCAAGTCCACGCAGTACACGGTGCTCGCGGCCCTCGCCTACGAGAGCGAAGGTCGCCCCACGGTGACGCATCTCGCTGCCGCCCTCGTCCTCGACCAGTCGTCGCTCTCGCGGAACCTCGCGGTGCTCGAGCGGCTCGGGCTCCTTCGCCTCACGGCCGGCGAAGAGGACAAGCGCGAGCGGATTGTCCTGCTCACGCGTGCGGGCCGCGTCGCGCTCGCACGCGGCTATCCGGCCTGGAAGGCGGCTCAGGCGGCGATCGCCGAGGCGCTCGACCCGAAAGAGCTCGAGAACCAGCTCCGATCGTTGCGCCGCCTCACCAGGACCGCGCAGGCGCTTCGCCCGGAGCGCGCCGATCGAGGGGCGACGGGCTCGACCGGCGGGAAGAGCCCGAAAAACCGTACGAAAACGGTGGTGCGCACGGCGTGAGGTGTTGCCCGCGAGGGCGCGCCTTGCTAGGGCTCTCTATGGGTGGACCGCGTGACCGCGGGTCTGTTCGGAGGGGTGCGTGTCCGTTCGTCGAGCGAAGTTCGCAGAGGTCGTGAGGGCATCGGTTGCGCGCCGTGGCGTGGCGATCATGGGCGTCTGCAACGTGACGCCGGACTCCTTCAGCGACGGCGGGCGTTACCTCGATCGTGATCAGGCGCGCGCGCGGGTCGATCAGCTCATCGCGGAGGGCGCCGACATCGTCGACATCGGCGGCGAGTCGACGCGTCCCGGCTCGCAGCCCGTGCCGGCGGCCGAGCAGATCGCACGTGTCCTCGACGTCGTTCGCTACGCGGCCGAGCGCGCCTGCGTTTCGATCGACACGACGAGCCCGGAGGTCGCGGCGACGTGCCTCGATGCCGGCGCGCATGCCGTGAACGACGTCTCGCTGCTCGCCAATCCCGATCTCGCGCGCGTCACCGCGGGCAGCGGCGCCATGCTCGTCCTCTCGCATGCACGTGCACCGCAAGCGAAGATGGGCGGCTTCGGCGGCTGGCCGCTCGAAGCGTATGACGACATCGTGCGCGACGTGCTCGCCGACTGGGAGCGCGCCGCCGAGATCGCAAGCAAGCTCGGATTGCCGCGCGCGTCGCTCGTCATGGATCCCGGCCTCGGCTTCTCCAAGGCGTCGCGCCACAGCTTCGAGCTCCTCCGCCGCGCACGAGAGATCGTCGCCGCGATGAGCGGAGGCACCGACCACGTGCGCCACGGCGACGTGCCTGTGCTCTTCGGCGCGAGCAACAAGTCGTTCCTCACGCTCGTCGATCGCGGAGCCGAGCCCGCGGCTCGAACCGGCGCATCGATCGCGGCTGCGGTCCATGCCGTTCGCTGCGGCGTGAAGATCGTGCGCGTCCACGAGGTTCGCGCCACGCGCCAGGCGATCGACATGGACGTGGTGCTTGCCACCGCCCCCGGCCACGCCGGTCCAGATCGCGCCCCTGGCGATCGGGGAGGCCCTCACTGATGCTCGAGGGCCTCCGGCACCTCTTCTCGTCGCGGCCGTACCTCCAGGTGCTGGTCGACGTGTTCGACATCCTCGTCGTCACGTACGTCGTCTATCGCGCGCTGCTCGTGCTCCGCGGAACCCGCGCGATGCAGATGGGCACCGGCCTCGGCGTCATCTTCCTCGTGTACGTGGTCTCGAAGTGGGCCGGCTTCGTCACGCTGTTCAACCTGCTGTCGACGCTGCTGTCCTCGATCATCCTCATCGTCGTGGTGGTGTTCCAGAACGACATCCGGCGCGGCCTCATGCGCGTCGGCTCACGCGCGTTCTTCGCCGGCATGGCCCGCCAGCAGGAGACCCGCGTCATCGACGAGGTGGTCGCCGCTGCCACCGAGCTCGCGCGCCACCGCATGGGAGCGCTCATCTGCTTCGAGCAGGACGCCAACCTCGACGAGTTCGTCGTTGCTCAGGGCACCACGCTCGACGCCGCCGTGCAACGCGAGCTCCTCGTCGCGCTCTTCGTTCCCGACAGCCTCAACAAGCTGCACGACGGCGCCGTCGTCATCAGGAACCTGCGCATCGCCAAGGGCGGTGTGTTCTTCCCGATGCCCGACACCAAGATGCTCGACAAGTCGCTCGGCTCACGCCATCGCGCCGCGCTCGGCATCACGGAAGAGACCGACGCCGTGGTGGTCGTCGTCTCCGAAGAGCGCGGCACCATCAGCTTCTGCTTCAACGGCAACATCGTGCCGAACCTCGACGGCGCGTCGCTCAAGCAAGCATTGCTCGGTCTCTTCGGCCAGCGCGCGCGCGCCAAGAAGAAGGCCACGGCCGGCGCACCGTCCGGCGGCAAGCGCCCCAGTCTGACCACCGGCTCGTTCCGCGTCACGCTGCCCGGCAGCGCGCCCATCAGCTCCCAGGACCGCGCCGTCACCGGCTCCTTCAACCTTCGCCCGTCGCAAGTGGGCGTTCCGCCCGATGATGATTCGGTGCCCATCCGCGTGACGGATGCGGGCGTCACGCGCCCCATGCCGCCCGGCGGCGCGGTCGAGACGCCCATCCCCATGCCGCAGAGCATTCCGCCTCCGCCCCGCGAGACCAACGAGTGAAGCCGCCCCCCGTCGTCGACATCTGGGAGCGCATCCGCATCGCGCTCTCGGAGAACCTGAACCTCAAGGTCCTCAGCTTCGCCTTTGCGCTGGTCCTCTACTCCCTCGTGCACGGCGGACAGGACGCGCGGCGGTCGGTCGTCGTCGACCTCGAGGTCGGGCTCCCTCCGGAGAGCAGCGATCGCGTCCTCGTCGGGTCCATACCGCAGAGCATCCGCATCTTCGTTCGCGGATCGAACCAGACCATCGACAACCTGCGAGCGTCGGCGGTCTCCGTGCAGATCGACCTGACGAACAAGCAGCCCGAGCACGTGCTCTTCGAGCCGAGGATGGTGCGCCTCCCGGAGGGCGTGAACGTGGAGATCGAGCAGTTCGATCCGCCGACCATCGATCTGCACTGGGAGCAGCGCATCGTGAGAGATGTGCCCATTCAAGTCAGCGTGGTCGGAACGCCCGCCGACGGCTTCGTCGTGAAGGGCCCTCTCGTCGCCGAGCCGAAGTCTGCCAAGGTCCGCGGCCCGCAGAGCGACGTGATGGTGCTCCAGTTCATCCGCGCCGACGCGTTCGACGTGCGCGGCCTCACCGAAGGCACCTATCCGCGCAACCTCGCCGTCGAGCGCGCGAACCCGCGTCTAAAGATCGAGCCCACCACCGTCGTGGTCACCGCCGAAATCACGCGTGAGGTCGCCGAGCGCGTGTTCCAGAAGCTCCCGGTCGTCATCACCGGTATCGCCAAGGGAAAGTCGACGCCCGGCGAGGTCGACGTGCGCCTCGTGTGCCCGCCGGACATCGTGCGGAGCCTCCGTCCCGAGCAGATCGTCCCGCAGGTCGAGGTCACCTCGAAGGACCCGTCCGGCAGCGCTTCCCTCCCGGTGCAGGTCCGCATCGACAAGTGCGACGCGTACACGATCCCCCGGGAGATCGTGGCCCGCTGGGGACCGTAGCCTCGACCCTCTACTTGAAGCGCATGCAGCGGCCGCCGGTGTAGGCCGCCTTCGCCTCGGGCCGCTGCACGCGGAGGACGCTCTCGCCCTTGACCGGCTTCACGTTCAGATCCGAGCGCGCGCTGCCGTAGCCGATGCCCCGGTACTTCACGGCGAAGAGTCCGGTGAACGTCGCCCCGGTCATGTCGAGGGCGGCTTCGTTCAGGTTGCCGTGGAGGTCCATCCAGGGCTCGTCGGTGGGCTTGATGCGCACCACGTCGGTCACGGAGCCGCTGGAGAGGCTCGCGCGTCCCGGCGCCCCCACCTCCCAGGCCTTGTCGTGCGAGGGCTTCCCGGTGTCCGGGTAGTCGTAGTTGTGCATGTTCAGCGGGCTGCCGGCCTTGGGCAGGCTATCCCCAGCATCGAAGGTGGCATTCACGAGCGCAACGTCCGCGCAGCGACCACCGGTCTGCACGGTATTGGTGAATACGTTCTTCAAGAGCTCGTCATGGCTGTCGTGCTGGACGCCGCAACCCGAGACGTTTCCGAGCTGAGGCGGTGAGTCGGTCACGAAGTCGAGGACCTCGTCGGTCGCGAGCTGTCCTCCGTCCCACGCGCAGAATGCGGCGAGCATCGCGCAGGGGACGCAGTTCATCGACTTCACGTCGAGCAGGTCCTTGGCCGACAGTGTGGCTCCGCCGGGGCTCACGCTGGCAGCACGAGGCGATTGGCCATCTCGCGCGAGGATCTCGGGCGGATAATAGTATGTCGAGAATCCATAAGAGCCGGGGAAGCTCCCGCAGTTGTTGCCGTGGAGATCGACATAGATCTCCGAGTTGAATTGATAATTCACTCCCATGTGACGGACTTGATCGGTATCGGGCGGAAGGGTGACTCCCGGGCCTGGACTGCCGGTCCCGTCCTCCACGCGTGGGTCGCCCAGCAGGCGCCGGCTGATGGTGGCCATTCCGCCCTCGTCATCGGTGGGCAGGAACGAGTCCCACGCAGTGTCCCAGATCTGCGGGCGGTTCCTGGCGATCCAGCCGCGGACGTCGGGTTGCCCGCCGCTCTGCTTCGCGATCTGTTCGATGAACGCGCGAATGCGTCCGGCGGTGATCTCGTATTTGTCGAGATAGACCGCCTTCCCGGGACGGGAAGGATCGGCATATCCGGTGACGGGGAGGGAACGACAGCAGCTCTCGTGCGAAGCGCCGGGCTCTCCCACCTCTCCCGCGCCGCATGTGTCGCCGCCGAGATGCGGCTTGCAGCTCGGCGCTGTGATGCACCGGCCCGCGTAATCACACGCTACCGCGCAGTCGCTGTCGATAACGCAGCGCCCTCCGGTGCCGATCCCATCCGCGCCGCCGCCGTCACCCGGATCGAGCTCCACGAGGATCGGGTTGTTGCTCGCGTCACTGGAGCATCCCGCGCCGCCCGCGAGGAAGCCCAGCCAGGCGATCAGGCTCGCTACGAGGACGTTGCTTCGCACCACATCGACGATTGTAGAGGCTCCGCGACGTTCGACGAACAGACGTTCGACGAACAGGCGTTCGACGAACAGGCGTTCAACGAACGAGGGCACGCTCCAGCGGCCTCTGCGACATCGGCGCCGTGCGGAGCCAGACCCAGCGATCGTCCGATGCGGGCCTCACGCTGTCGCCGTCCTCGACCACGTAGAGCATGCGATTGCTGCACCCGTCGTACGCGGGGTAGATGCGATGCGGAGCACCCAGCGTCTCGGCGATGGCGCCCGCGAAATCGCGGTTGTTCTTCTCGAGCATCGTCACGTTGGCGCGCGCGTCGGCAAGACGTGGGCGCGAGGCATCGGTCCCGTACGTCACCGTGCCGAAGCGATCGACGTCCGCGAGGAAGGCTCCGTCGTCGCGGCACGGCGTGGCCGGCGGTCGCACGGGAAAGAGCCTCGCGCTCGCCACGAGCAAGCCCAGCACGCCGACGACCACCGGCCCGAGCCGCGGTGCAGCATCCGGCTCCGATGCGGTGTCGTCGTGCGCGCTGCCTTCGCCCGGCGGCGGCAAGAACGACGTCACCGCGAAGGCCACCACGAAGAAGAAGACGCTCGCCAGGATCTGCGCGCCCTCGGTGATCCAGGGCGGAAGGAACGGCAGGCTCACGAGAACCCCGAGCAGGATCGGCACCAGGAAGGGAGGCGCTTCGGAGCGCCGTGCGCGCCACGCCCGCCATGCCGCGCGAAAGAGGGACACGATGAAGGCGATGCCGCCCGCCGCCATCGCCACGGCGTTGAAGAGGCTGTAGGCGCCGAGCTTCTGCACCCACAAGAAGAGCGGACCGAGGTAGCCGTGCTCGGCCATCGACTGCTTCACGGCGGCCGCATTCTCGAGCGCGCGGTCGTCGGGGTTGAGCCACACCATGCCGAACAGGCCCTGCGGCAGGTAGATCCACGTCGCGAGGCAACGCAGCGGCGCGAGCACGATCAGCGACGGTGACTCGACGAGATCCTTCGCGACGAGGTTCCACACCGCAGCGGTCCGCGCGCTCTCGGGCAGCTCCCCCAGCCAAGGATGGTGAGCCCACACGAACTGCGAGTCCTCGCCGTGAACGAGCCCGTAGAGGATCGGCGGCAGATCGGAGAACGACGCCGCGCCTGCCGTGGTCACACGCACCACCTGCTGGAACGCGAACGCCAGCGCGACGACGCCGATGCTCTGGAGGAGCAGCTTCGAGCGCTCGCTCTTTTCGGCGCGACGCACCCCCCAGAACATGATCGCCACGATCACGAAGATGGGCCCAGGCCTCGCGAGCAGCGCCACCGACTGGAGCAAGAGCGCGCCGAGGTACGTGGTGTGCCAGCGCGACTTCATGGAGTGAACGCGCCACAGCAACCCGAACGCGAGGGCACCGAGCGGCGCGCCGAGCCCTTCGCTCTGCACGAAGCCGACGTAGCGGCGCGCGAAGAGCACGAAGATCACGAACACGATGCTCGCCGCGCGATGGCCGTGCGTGCGCCACACCTCGGCGACGGCGAAGGCACCACTACCCGCCCAGACCACCATCGTGAGCACGTGCGCGAGGTGGATGTCGTGACCGATGATGCGGAACGTTCCCGCCAGCACCGCGCTGAAGATGGGCCGACGCGCGCCGCCGGTGTTCATCGCCGCGCCGTGGAGCACGCGCTCGGCGTCCCAGTAGTATTCGCCCGCGTCGCTCAGCGCGAAGATGCCGCCGAAGACGTGATTCCTTCCGCCCCAGCCGACCGTCCATACGTAGAGGAGGCCG
>JAYTZB010000064.1:0-2421 GCA_043742085.1 Polyangiaceae bacterium | reverse complement strand
TCGATCGCGCCGCGGGCTTCGTCATTCCCATCGCGCCCAAGGTGCTGCTCGACGAGGTGGTCGCGCATCACCGCGCCGATCTCCTGACGTGGCTCGCGTGCGCGGTGGTCGGCGCCGCCGTGGTCCAGGCCCTCGCGGTATTCGCGCTCTCGCGGGTGCTCGGGCTCTCCGCGGAGCGCGTCGTCCTCGGGTGGAGGCGCCGCATCATGGCGCACGTGACGCGGCTCCCGCAGGCGCGTCTCGACGAGAACCAGTCGGGCGCCCTCGCCTCGCGCGTGATGGACGACGCGGCGACGATGCAGAACCTCGTGGGGTGGGAGCTGGCGCGGTGGACGAGCAACGTCGTCACGTCGCTCGTCGCGCTGGTCGCGCTCTTCTGGATCGACTGGCGCATCACGCTCTGCGCGCTGGCGTTCGCGGCGCTGCCCGGCTTCGGCCTCGACTTCGCGCACCGCAAGATGCGGCCGCTCTTCCGCGAGCGCAGCCGCCTGCGCTCCGAGGTGGCGGGTCGCCTCACGCAGACCATCGCCGGCATCCGCATCGTGAAGGCCTACGGCGCGGAGCGACGCGAGCAGCTCGTGTTCACGCAGGGCCTCCATCGCCTGTTCCGCATCCTCTCGCAGACCACCACGCGGTCCTCGGTGATGAGCGGTCTCGCGGTGGTGATCTCGGCCGGCGTCATCGCCATCGTGGTGGTGCTGGGAGGGAGGGCCATCCTCGACGGGCGCATGTCGCTCGGCGATTTCGGCAGCTACGTGGCCTTCGCGCTCATGTTCGCGGCGCCGCTCGGCGACCTCCCCCAGATCGCGACGCGCGTCAGCGAGACGCTCGCCGATCTCGATCGGCTGCGCGACATCGAGTCGATCACGCGAGAGGACGCGGGCGACGATGCGCGCGCACCGCTCGGCGCCGTCCGCGGCGACGTCGCTTTCGACGCCGTCTCGTTCGAGTACACCGACGGCGTCCCGGTGCTCCGCAACGTGTCGTTCCGCGCCGCCGCCGGCACCACCACCGCCATCGTCGGTCCCAGCGGCGCCGGGAAGAGCACCATGCTCTCGCTGCTCATGGCGTTCCATCGGCCGACCCGCGGCCGCGTGACCGTCGACGGGCGCGACCTCGCCGGCCTGCGCCTCCGCGACTACCGCAAGAAGCTGGGCGTCGTTCTCCAGGACGAGTTCCTCTTCGACGGCACCATCGCCGACAACATCGCGTTCGCGAGGCCCGGCGCCACCCGCGCGGAGATCGCCGAGGCGAGCCGTATCGCGCACTGCGACGAGTTCATCGACGGCTTCGAGCACGGCCTCGACAGCGTTGTCGGCGAGCGCGGCGTGAAGCTCTCGGGCGGGCAGCGGCAACGCGTGGCCATCGCGCGTGCGGTGCTGGCCGACGCGCCGATCCTCCTGCTCGACGAGGCGACCTCCAGCCTCGACAGCGAGAGCGAGGCGGCCATCCGCGACTCGCTGAGCACGTTACGGCACGGCCGCACGGTGTTCGTCATCGCGCATCGCCTCTCCACCATTCGCGCAGCCGATCAGATCCTGGTCGTGGAAGGCGGCGTCATCGTGGAGCGCGGCACGCACGACGAGCTGATGGGGCGCTGCGGTCGGTACCGCGAGCTGCACGAGGCGCAGTTCGGCCCCGGCGCCGACGCGGAGCTCCCAGCCGCGGCCTCCACGACGGCGGCCTGATCTCGCCCTCATTTGTCGGGGGCGACCTTGACAGTGCGCACTGTCACAGTTATAAGTGAGTCACTACAGAGTGACGTGCCCCCCGAGGCCCGCGCCTCATGCGCCGGCCTGCACTGCCGTCACCGGAAGGAACGACCATGGACGTCGTCGTGAGCACCTCTGTCCGCACCCCCGACTACCGCGCCTTCGGCGACGAGATCGACGAGGTGAAGCGCCGCGCGCTCGCCCGCGTCGGCCCCGACGATCTCCTCTACGTGAAGCGCCTGAACCGCTTCTCCCGCACCATGGAGGTGATCGGTCGCGTGCTGATCCACTTCAGCCTCGAGCCCGTGACCTTCGGGCTCGGCGTGGGCGCGCTCTGGATCCACAAGCAGCTCCAGGCCACCGAGATCGGGCACACCGCGCTGCACGGCGCGTACGACAAGCTCGAAGGCGGAGAGGCCTTCCGCGGGAGGACCTTCCGCTGGGACACGCCCATCGACGAGGAGTCGTGGCGCGAGGGTCACAACGTGAAGCATCACGGGAACGCCAACGTCGCGGGCAAGGACCCGGACATCCACTTCGGGCCCGCGCGGCTCACCGAGCAGACGCCCTCGACGAGGAGCCAGCGCTTCCAGCTCGCGTTCATGGTGGCCGTGCTCGCGCCGAACTTCACGTTCCTCATGAACACGCACTTCACGGGCCTCAACGACGTCTTCTTCGACAACGGCCTCGAGCAGAAGCTCGACGTGCT
>JAYTZB010000063.1:0-4269 GCA_043742085.1 Polyangiaceae bacterium | reverse complement strand
ACGTAGTCACGGTTGCCGACGGCGCGCGTGATGACGTTGCGGTGCGGCGACTTCTTCGCCTCTTGCGGGGTGATGAGGCCCTGCTTCAGCTGCCAGGCGATGAGCGTGTGATCTTCGGTGAGCTGCTCGACGGTGTCGCCGTTCACCTTGTAGATCCGGCTGTCGCCGACCTGCGCGGTCACGGAGAACTCGCCGAGGACGAGCAGCGCGCTGAGGGTCGTGCCCATGCCGGTCTTGCCGCGGTCCATCTCGGCCATCGAGAAGACCATGTAGGTCGCGGCCTGGATGGCGCTCTCCATCAAGCGACTGGCGGCGCGGACGTCCTCTTCGACGAGGGGATCGGCGAGCTCGTGCAGGTTGCCGATCCCGCGCTTCACCATGCCGTAGACGGTCTCGACCGCTTCCTGGCTGGCGACCTCGCCGGCGGCGTGACCGCCCATGCCGTCGCCGACGATGTAGAGCCCGAGCCGATCGTCGAAGAAGAACGCGTCCTCATTCGACTGTCGCTTGCGCCCGACGTCGGAGAGGCCTGTTCCGGTGCGCCGGAGAGGCGGCTGGACGGGCTGGTTGCTCATCGCCATCGCTCGAGAATTGTCATGATGATAGCCCGATAACCCTCGGCTACACATCAACAAGTTATCGTGATTTTCGGCGACTGGCAGTGTTTTTCCGTCCGCCTTCGCGCCGGGGGCCGAATAACCTCGGCGCCATGAGGGGTGCAATGACCGAGCGAACCAGCCGGACGGGCCTGGGCGGCGCCGAGCTTGCGCTTGCCGCGCTCGTGGTCGGCGTGGTGGCGATGATGATCGTCCCCCTCCCCACCTGGCTGCTCGACGTCCTCCTGGCGAGCAACCTGTCGCTCTCGGTCGCGATCCTGCTGGTCGTGCTCTACGTCCCCGACGCGCTGGCGATCGCGACATTCCCGACCGTCCTCCTCCTCACGACGCTGTTCCGGCTCGCGCTCAACGTCTCGTCGTCGCGCCTCATCCTGCTCCAGGCCAACGCCGGCGACGTCATCAAGGCGTTCGGCGGCTTCGTGGTGCGCGGAAACTACGTGGTGGGCGCGGTCGTCTTCCTCATCCTGACCGTCATCCAGTTCGTGGTCATCGCCAAGGGCTCCGAGCGGGTCGCCGAGGTCGCCGCGCGCTTCGTCCTCGACGCGATGCCGGGCAAGCAGATGGCCATCGACGCCGAGGTCCGCAGCGGCACCATCGACGGCAACGAGGCGCGCCGCCGCCGGCGCCTCCTGTCGCGCGAGAGCCAGTTCTACGGCTCCATGGACGGCGCGATGAAGTTCGTGAAGGGCGACGTCATCGCCTCGCTCGTCATCACGGTGGTGAACATCCTCGGAGGCCTCGCCATCGGCGTCGGTCAGAAGGGCATGCCCGCCGTCGACGCGCTGAAGCGGTACGGCCTCCTCACCATCGGCGACGGTCTCGTCTCGCAGATCCCGGCGCTCGTCCTCTCCACGGCCGCAGGTGTGCTCGTCACGCGCGTCGCCAGCGAGGAGCCCGACACACCGCTCGGTGAGGAGCTCGCGGGCCAGCTCTTCGGCATGCCGAAGGCGCTCAAGGTCGCGGCGGTGTTCGTCGTTCTTCTCGCGATGGTGCCGGGCCTGCCCGCGGTGCCGTTCCTCGTCATCGCCGCCGCGCTGTTCTTCGTGGCGCGCGCTCGGACGCGTCAGATGGCGAAGGACGACCAGCAGGCGGCCACCGAGCCGCGTCCGGCGAATCCGGGCGCGCGGCGGAGCTTCGAAGCGTCGTTCGTGCCGATGGTGGTGCCGTGGAGCATCGAGGTCTCGGCCGATCTCGCGGGCCTGCTCGACGACGCGCCGGGCGAGGACGGGCGAGGCGCCGAGCGACGCGAGAGCCTGCGCTCGACCGCGCTCGGGCTTCGCGATCGGCTCTTCGCCGATCTCGGCGTTCCGCTTCCGCCGCCGCGTGTTCGAGCGGCGAACGGGCTGCCCGCGCGGCATGCCGTGGTGTCGCTCTTCGAGGTGCCCGCGCGCGTGGTGCCCATCCCGGAGGGCACCGACGACACGCAAGCCGTGTCGATGATCACCGAGGTGGCCGCCGAGCTCCTCCGCTCGCGCGCCTCGGATTTCCTGGGCCTCGCGGAGACGCAGCGGCTTCTCGACGAGCTCGAGCAGTTCGCACCCGCCACCGTGCGCAACGTCGTGCCGAAGCCGGTGAGCCTCACGCTGCTGACCGACATCCTCCGTCGCCTCGTCGAGGAGCGCGTGTCGATCCGCGATCTGCGCGCCATCCTCGAGGCGCTCGCGGGCGTCGCGACCACCGAGAAGGATGCCTTGAACCTGACCGAGCTCGTGCGCGCGCAGCTCCGGCGTGCGCTGACGTTCCGTCTCACGCGCGGCGCGAACCAGCTCGGCGTCGTGCTCATCGACCCCACCATCGAGGACACCGTCAGGCGCGCCGTCACGCGCACGCCGGCGGGCGCGTTCCTCACGCTGGCGCCCGCGGCCGCTCGTGACGTCGTCGCCTCCCTGCGTCGGGCGGTGGCAGAGGCGGCGGCGCACGCGCCCGGCCCCGGCGGCGGTATGGGCCCCGGCGCGCCGACCGTCTTCCTCACGCAGCCGGACATCCGTCGCTTCGTCCGGAAGCTCGTGGAGAGCGATCTGCCGGACGCGGTGGTGGTGAGCTTCGCGGAGCTCTTGCCCGAGGTCACGCTGCGGCCCCTCGCACGCGCCAATCTCGCGGGCATCGGCTGAAGGATATAGGCTCTCGGACGTGAAGCTCGCTCGAGGCAGCGCGGTCGCCAGGCTCGGCGGGGGCACCATCGTGGCGCTCGCCCTCCTCGCGGCCTGCTCGCTGACCACCTCTCTCGACGGATTGAGGGGCGGCGCTGTCGATCCCGTCACTCCGTCCGATGGCGGCGTCGAGACCGGTCCGACGGGCGAAGCGGGACCGCTGCCCGAGGGCGGCACGGGCAGCGACGGCGGCGTGGATGCCGACGCGGCGCAGGCGGGGCCGTATTGCGATTCGGTCACGCCGAAGCCGACGTTCTGCGACGACTTCGAACGCACCACCGCCGACGTCGTCGGGACCTGGGACACGCGAGACCTGAGCGGCGGAGGCGTCGTCACCATCGAGCCGTCGACCCGCACGCCGACCGGCCGCGAGCTCGACACGTCGATCCCGGTCTTCCCCGCGGGCAGCGTCTCGCAGGCGGCCCTGCATCGCACCTTCATGGGCTCCGCGCAGCGGATCAAGCTGTCCTACGCGCTGCGCATCGACGCTGCGCCCGCCCAGGGCTCCCAGCAGACCATGCTCGTGAGCGTCTCGCCGCCCAACTCGAACAACGACTTCTTCCAGACCTATCTGTTCGTCACGACCTCGGGCGTCCTGCTGGTGCAGCAGACGTTCCCGGCCGGCGTCGGCGGCAACGGCAACTTCGTGCAGAGCCCGCTCGCCACGCCGATCGTCTTCGGCAAGTGGCAGCGCATCGAGATGACCTTGACCCTGACGGCGCCGACCCGCGTCATGCTCACCGTCGACGGCGTCGTCGCGTTCAACGGCGCCGCGGACCCCGCGTACAAGCCCGGCCAGGTCAGCGTGGCCGGCGGCATCCACTACGCGATCACGCCGAGCGGGCCGCTGGCGCTCCGCGTCGACGACCTCTTCGTCGACCTGGAGTGAGCGCTCGCCGAAGGCGACGCTACATCTTCTGGCGGACGATCTTTCGCGGCACGATGTTCAGCTTCATGACCACCTGCTTGGCTTCCCGCTCGAGGAGCGGGTGGACCTTCTTCTGGCCGACGAACATGCCGAGCAGGTGCGGGTTGATCTCGGAGAGCTTCTTGACTGCGCGGGTGATGCCCTTGGTGTCGTTGACGGCGGCGTAAGCGAACGCGCGTGAACGCCAGAGCTGGGCGCGCATGTCGCCCATGTCGTCGGCCTCGGGGTTGAAGAGGTCGAGCGTGTCGACGGCCTTGCGCCCGGCGCCGGTGCGCGCCCATGCCTCGCTCGCGACCGCGGCGAACATGACGCGCGTCTTCGGCTCTTGCTGCTTGCCGAGATCGAGCTTGTCGGCGAGCGCTCGCGCCTCCTGCGTCTCGCCCATCGTGAGGTGGATCATGGCGCGCATGGCGCGGATCTGGCCGGCGATGGGGCCGAGCTCCTTGTCCAGGTTGACCGCTTCGAGCGTGGCGAGGGCTGCGCGCGGATCGTCCTGCATCTGGAGCTGCGCCTTGGCGATGATCGCCTGCGTGTCGCCCTTCTTGAACTCGCTGTCGATGCGCGAGAGCGCCTC
>JAYTZB010000062.1:0-6874 GCA_043742085.1 Polyangiaceae bacterium | reverse complement strand
GGGCTCTACGGAGGCCCCGGCGATCCGTCGCTGCCGTTCGACGACGGCGGGATCGGACAGCGCGCGCTGATGGCGTGGCTCGCGGCATCGGCGGCGGTGGGATGGTGGGCATCGTCGGGCCCGGGCGTCGCTGCGCGGTTCGCGAAGGTCGCCTCGGTGCCGCTCGTCGTTTCGCTGGCGGTGCTGGTGAGCACATCGGCGGCGGCGCTCGTTCTCGGGCTCACGCAGAGCGTCACGTCGGTCACCACGATCGGGCTCGGTCCCGCGGTCCACGTGCCGCTCGCGGTGCTGGTCCTCGCGGCAGTGGTGCTCGCCGTCGAGCAACGAACGCGGCCAGGCGCATTGCACGTTGCGGTGCTCGTCTCGCTCGCCATGATGGTGCTCGTGGGGAAGGCGGTCGTGCCCGATCGCCCCGAGCTGTGGCCGTCGACGTGCGCGGCGGTACCCGCGAGCTTCCTCTTCTTCGGCGCGTTCGTGGGCGATCGCCGGCGTCGCGCCATCCTCGCGACGTGGGGTGTGCTCGCCGCGATCGCCACGCTGCTCACGGTGCTCGCCGTCGAGGGCGTGACGCGCACCAGCGCGAGCGACGGCACGCCCTGGAAGACGAGCGCGCTCACGGCGGCGGTGCTCGCGCTCTCTGCGCACGTCGGCGCGCGCACGTCGCGGCCGTCGCTTCATCTCGCCGGCGCGCTCTTCGCATTCGTGGCGATCGCGACCTGGCTCCTGCCCACCTCCGTACCGCTCCTCGACGGCAGCGCCATCGGCGACCCGTGGGCGCACACGCTCATGCTCGGCTGCGCGGGCCTCGCGACCGCGTATGGCCTGGCCGCCCTCGGCTACGCGACCATCGCGCCGAAGGACGACGACCGCCGCCCGCTCGACGATGCGTCGCTCCTCCTCGCGACCGGCGCAGTCTGGCTGGGCGTGCTCTTCGCGACGCGCGCGCCGGCGCTCGGTCCTTCCTTCGGGATCGCGGATCTGCCCATGGCGAAGCGGTTCTGGCTCGCAGCGCCGTCGCTGGCGCTCACGGTCGTCCTCCTGGCGCGCGCGCTCCGCGATCGGAGCGCGCTCGTCACGGCGCAGGCCGCCATCGCCCTCGCCCTCGCGGTGCACATCGCGACCGGCGCTGGCAGCGACGGCGCGTCGCCGGCGGGCGTCTGGCTCGCGGGCCTCCTGGCCGCGTCGTTCGCGGTGATCGCGTCGGCGCGTGTCCCGCGCGCGGAGGGCTCGCCGCAGTTCGGTCGCGCCATCTACGGTCTGGTTCCGCTGCCGTTCGCGGGTGGACCGCGAACGGTGCTCGACGGTTTCGCGTTCGTCGCGCTCGGTCTCGTCGGGCTCGTGCTGCTGCCGGTGCTGGGGTGGCTCGGCGTGCCGATCAAGAGCGAGCTGCCTCGAACGCTGGTGCTCTTCGGTCTCGCCGGTGTTCTCTGCGTCGCCGTCGCTGCCTTCGCGACGCGCGCGTTCGAGCGCTTCCACGCGCGCGGCAACGTCGCGACGCTCTGGATCGCCGCCCCGGTCATCGGCCTCACCGCCGTCGCGTATCGCATGGGACGTCCTCTGGCCCCCGATGTCGTGGGCTTCCGGCTCTCGATCGTGATCGTGCTCGTGTGGCTGCTCGCCCGAGGCATCGTGAAGATCGGGCCGCGCATCGGGGTCGCGCTCGATCGTCCCCAGGACGGCGCTCGGTATCACCACGTCGCGCACTTCGGTGTGCTCGCACTCACGCTCCTCCTCTTCGTCGATGCCGTCCTCGTCGGCGGCCCGACGCCGACGCGCAGCCTCGCCGTCGTGCCACCGTTGCTCCTCGCTGGCAGCGCGATCGGCGCGCTCCTCCTCTATCGGTCGTATGGTCGCGAGCCGTTCTTGCACCTGGGCCTGCTCCTCGCATCGCTCGCGAGCCTGCTCGGCTTCGCGCAGCGCGCGCTCCTCGGCCCCGCGCTCGTGCCGCTCGATCCGCCGGGCGGTCGCTGGGTGCCCGCGCTCACCGCGAACGCGGCCCGTGTCGATTGGCTGGATCCTGCGCTCTTCCTGGGCGCGGGCGACACCGAGCTCGCGCTGTGGAATCGCGGGTGGCTCGGCCTCGCCGTGGCGGCGGCGGCGCTCGGCGCGCTGCTCGTGGCGTTCACGCGGTCGGCGTCCGTCGCGCATGCGATCCGCGTCACCATCTTCGCGCGCGACGAGCACGACGAGCGCGCGGCGCCGCAGATCGAGCGCGCCATCGCGGTCCCGATCGCGATTCTCGCGGCGGCCCTCGCGCTCGGGCTCGCGTTCCAACCCTCGATCCCTGCGGCCATCGCGTTCGCCGCGGCCGGTGCGCTCGCCGCGGCGGCGCTCTCGCCCGCGTATCGCGCGGCGCCGCTCGTGCTCGGCGCGCCGCTGCTCGTGCATGCCTTCGCAGAGGCCGGCGCGCTCGTCGCGACGTGGGCCGGTCCGGCCATCGCGCTGCTGGGTCTCGTCATCGTGCTCGCCGGTCGCCGTGTCTCCGCGTCGCGCGGTCATGACCGGAACGTCCTCGTCGCGACGCAGCTCGTGGCGCTCGCGTATGCGCCGCTCGCGCTCGCCTACGCGCTCGCGGCAGGCGGCGCGACGTCGCCCGTGGCGGCCGCGCCGAGCGTCGTCGCGCTCGCGGCCCGCGCCCTCGATACGCAATGGGTGGTCACGTATGCGCCGGCGCTCACGCTCGCGATCGTCGCCGCGACCTGGGCAGCGGCAGGCCTCGCGTGGCGCGGCAATCTCGCGAAGCTGCTGCTCGTCGTGCCGCCCGTCGTGCTTGCCGTTGCCGGCGCCTGGTTCACCGCAGCGTTCACGCGCGCGACGAGCGAGAGCGGCGCGCTCGCCGCCGACGTCCTCGTCACGCGCGAGGGTTCGTTGCTCGCGCTCACGCTCGCCGTCGCCGCCACCGTCGCGCACGTCGCCGCGGCCGCGTCGTCACGCTCGCGTCGCGACGATGCGACCGCGGGATTCTCGCTCGGTCGCGACGTCGCGCTGGTCGCGAGCACGCTCGTGATGTGCCTCTTCGTCGCGCTCCGCGACGACTCTCTGTCGGGTGGGTTCATGGAGGGTCCATGCGGGGTCGGCGCGCTCGGGCTGCTCGTCGCCGTGAGCCTGCATGCCGTCGCCTGGCAAGGCACCGCACGTCACGTGGCGCTCGTCGAAGGGTTGCTGGTCGCGTTCTACGCCTTCGCCACGCGTTCGTTCCGGCTGCGCCCCGAGGTCGACGCGATGATCGGCCTCCTCTACGGCTTCTCGCTCCTCGGCGTCGCGGTGGTGGCGCGTCGCCGCAAGATCCCGGCGGTGGCCGATGCTACGCGCCGATTTGCTGCCGTGCTGCCCATCGCGCTGATGATCCTCACCACGCGCGGCGCCACCAACCAGGCGGCCGGCCTCGCGCTCGGCATCAGCGCGCTCTACGGCGCGATGGCCTGGGTGGAGCGCAGTCGCATCTTCGGATCGCTCGCCGCGCTCGCCGCCAACCTGGCGCTCGTCGTGTTCGCGGTGGCGCAAGGCCTCGACGGCGCGGAGGTGTTCATCGGTCCCGTCGGCATCTTCGTCACCGCGCTCGCGCAGATCTTCGCGCCTCGCATGACTCCCGCCGCGCGCTCGGCGTTGCGCATCGTGGGCGGTGCGCTCCTCTATCTCCCCGCGGGCCTCAAGCTCACGTTCCGTCTCGGCGCCGCCGAGGACGGCGGCACCTACGCGGTGATCTTCGGCGCGGTGTGCTTGCTCGGCGTGGTCGCGGGTCTCGTGCTGCGCGTCCGCGCGTACCTCGCGCTCGGCACCATGTTCCTGACGCTCGACGTCGTCGCCAACCTCGTGCACGCCGGCCTCCGCGACCATCGCATCGGGTTCTTGCTGCTCTCGGTGTCGGGCCTCGGCATCCTCGGCATCATGATCGGCATCACGCTCCGTCGCGACGCAGCCTGGGGAATCGTGGGTCGTTTTCGCTCGCGCTTGAGGGCGTGGGACTGAAGCGCTGACGGAACGAGGACTGCACGTCTCGAGTTTGCTAGAGAGACCTCGTGCCTTCGCCGATCGTCCGCCTCCGCACGCTCCACGGCGAGCTCGACGGCTGCCGCGCGTGCCCCAAGATGATCGGCCCGGTCGTGCACGGCCCGCCGGTCCTCTCCAAGGTGGTGCTGGTGGGTCAGGCGCCGGGCCCACGCGAGGGCAGCTTCGGCCGGCCCTTCGCCTGGACCGCGGGCAAGACGCTCTTCCGATGGTTCGAGGAGTCGATGGGCATCCGTGAGGAGGACTTCCGCGATCGCGTCTACATCGCGGCGGTCGCCCGCTGCTTCCCCGGCAAGGCGAGTGGCGGCGGCGATCGCAAGCCGGACTTCGAGGAGATCGCGCGCTGCCGCACGTATCTCGAGCGCGAGGTGGACATCCTGCAGCCGGAGCTCGTGCTCGCGGTGGGCTCGCTCGCCATCTCCGAGGTCCTCGGCAAGGCGGTGGCGGGCAAGAAGCTCGATGCCATCGTCGGTCGCGTCTTCAGCACGCGCTGGCACGGCGTCGACCTCGACGTGGTGCCGCTCCCGCACCCGAGCGGCGCTTCGCCCTGGCACAAGATGGAGCCCGGCAAGACGTTGCTCGGCCAGGCGCTCGCGCAGATCAAGCGCCATCCCGCGATGCGCGCGGTGCTCGCGGATCGTCCGCGCTCTCGAGTGACCGGATGAGACGAGCGCGGCTGGCCGCAGTCATCGCAGTCATCGTTGCCGTCGTTTGCGGCGCCCCGCCACGGGCTGCCACGGCGTCTCCGGCGGCCGGCGACGTCACCTTCCCGATCTCGGTCGCGGTCGCGGTCGAGGACGGTGAGCCCGCCGCGACCGACGCCTGGATCAGCGCGCAGATCGACGACGCCAACGAGCTCTACGGGCCGCTCGGCGTTCGCTTCCGCTGGACGCTCCGTCGTGAGATCGGCGCCGACCACGCGCAGATGCATTCTCGCGGCGACCGCGACGCGCTCGCTCCGCTCGTGGAGAAGAACGTCATCGACGTGTTCGTCGTCGCCGCGCTCGAGGACGTCGACGAGCCGGGACGGTATCGCAAGGGCGTCGCCTGGACCAGCAAGCCTGACGGCAAGCGCTTCCTCATCCTCTCCAAGATCGCGCCGCGCACGGTGCTCGCCCACGAGCTGGGGCACTTCTTCGGCAACGGCCACAGCGAGGTCGCCGACAACGTCATGAGCTACTCGCGGACGGGTGGTCGGGTCTTCCTCGACGACACCCAGATCGACAGGATCCGCCTATTTTCCGAGCGTTTCATCGCGTCGGGTCGCCTCCACGACGTCGGTCCGCCGCGGTTCTTGCCGTAGCTGGAGGATATTTCAGCCGCTCGGGGAACCTTTTCGAGGCCCGCTCGTGTCACTCGGCGATGATGGCCGTTGCCATGAGCGTCGCGTTTCCG
Organism: Polyangiaceae bacterium; assembly: GCA_043742085.1. Taxonomy (GTDB): domain Bacteria; phylum Myxococcota_A; class Polyangia; order Polyangiales; family Polyangiaceae; genus Labilithrix. The sequence continues at coordinate 1,471 of JAYTZB010000062.1, read as the reverse complement.
CGCAGTCGAGAGGCCAGCCCTCCCGCCCCGCTGGACGTGTCCGTACTCGAACGCTGCCGCGGGCAGGACCCGATGGCGTTCCGCGCCTTCGTGGTGCGCTACGAGCGGATGGTCTTCGCGCTGCTCTCGCGCATGCTCGGACACGGGGCCGAGGTGGAGGACCTCGCGCAGGAGACGTTCGTTCGCGCCTATCGCGCGTTCCCGGCGTTCGATCTCCAGGGGCCCGCGAAGCCCTCGACGTGGCTCCTCACCATCGCCACCCGCCTCGCGCTCGATGCGCGCAAGAAGAAGAGGATCGATCAGACGGAGCTCAACGAGAGCAACGACACTTCACGCACCGGGTCGACGCCGGAGATCGCGCTCGAGCGACGCCAGCTCGGTCGCGCCATCGCCGAAGCGGCGGACACGTTGCCCGACGATCAGCGCGCCGCGCTCGTGCTCGCCGATCTCAACGGGCTCTCGATCGCCGAGATCGCCGAGGCGCTCATGATTCCCGAGAACACTGCCAAGACGCGCCTCTTCCGTGCGCGAGAGAAGATGCGCGAAGCCTTGAAGAGCGAGTGGAGGACGCCGTGAGCGACGACGACAAGATCGACCTCGAGGCGTGGGAGCCGCAGATTCCGCCTTCGGATTTCGCGGAGCGCGTGCTCGCGCAGGTTCGCGCGGAGGGCAAGACGGCCACGGCCACGGCCACGGACTCGAGCCGGAGAGTCCGGCGGAGGTGGGGGAATGCGGCTGGCGTGGCGGGGGTGATGGCACTGGCGGCCGCAATGATGATGCGCGTGACCAGTGGCGGTGTTGCTTCTTCGCATGGAGAGGCGATCGCCAAGGATCGCATCGAGGTCGCGATCGGGACGCGCGCGCTCGCCGTACTCGAGCCCGGCGCGCAGGTGAAGTGGGACGGCGACGACGTCGTGCAGGCTCACGGCGATGTCTTCTATCGCGTCGAGCCAGGAGCGCGCTTTCGCGTGCACACGCCGGCGGGCGACGTCGAGGTCAAGGGAACGTGCTTCGCCGTCAAGGTACGCGGCGAGGGCCAGAGCAACGCGATCATCCAGGGTGCGGACATGAACAAGCGCGACGTGAAATCAGGGTTCATCGGTGCGGGTCTCTCGGCGCTCGCCTTCGTGGCGGTCTACGAGGGCAAGGTGGCGGTCTCGCATGCGAGCGAGCACGCGGATCTTGGCGCCGGCGAGGGGGCGCAGCTCGGCGCGGGCGGCGTGACCAGGAGCGGCGCGCTCGGCGAGGGCGAGAAGACTTTCGACGCGAAGGCGGCAGCGAACGCCGCCGGCGACGTGCCGCTCGCGCAGGCCAACGTGAACCTCGTCGCGCAGGTGAGCGAGTATCGCGCACGCCTCGAGGCCATCGCGGCGCAGAAGCTCGCGCTCGAGCAGACGCTCAAGAACACCGAGCAGAAGCTCGCGTCACAGAGCGACGGCGGTCGGCCTCCGAAGACGGAGTTCGATCTCGG
>JAYTZB010000061.1:0-11383 GCA_043742085.1 Polyangiaceae bacterium | reverse complement strand
GGAGCCATGCGGTCATCGCGCCCCCACACCACGAGCGACTCCGCGTTGACCCGCGGGAGGCGTGCGACGAGCGGACGGGTGTCTGCCTTCGCGACGATGGTGGCGTGCGCGGCCTGACGCGCGGCGGGCGCATTGAACGACGCAAACAGGGCGTCTACGCGGCCCGCCGGCACGTCAGTGCATCCTGCATACACCGACCCCTCGACGTAGCTCCGGAAGAGCGCGTGGCCCATCAGCTGCCGCCAGAGGAGGCCGCCGACGAGCGGGATGCGCCCGGTGCGCTCGAGCACGTGCTCGTTGATCGGGTAGACGAGCGCGTCGACCAGCACGAGCTTGTGCACGAGCGCGGGGTGACGCGCGGCGAGCGCGAGCGCGACGCCGCCGCCCATCGCATGACCGCAGACGTGCACCCGACCGAGACCGAGACCGGCGACGAGGTCGGCGATGGAGTCGGCGAAGGCGTCCCAGCCGTACGCGTAGCGCTGCGGGTCCGGCTTCTCGCTCGCACCGAAGCCAGGAAAATCCGGGGCGATGACCCGGAGGTCCGGCAGGTGCTCCATCGTTCGCAGGAACGTCTCGTGGCTCGCGAGACCGTCATGGAGCATCACGAGCGGCGTCGCATCGCTCGTGGTGGGCGCGCCGGGCGCGCCGTTTTCGACGAAGCGGATGCGGGCACCTCGAGCGGAGACGTCCCTGGCCAACATCGCGGGCGAATGTACCACGAGGCAGAATTTGGACGCGCGCCCTCATGGCCTGCGACGATCCATCCGTGTGATCTGCATGTACCGCTCAGCTCGCGCTCTGACATTGTTTGTCACGGCATCGATCTAACTGCGCGAACACAGTTCCATTATGGAAACAGGCAAAAAAAACGCGAGCGATGGATTGACCCGAATCTTTTGTTCGGAATACAGTCGCTCGCGTCGGACCTACGCCGGCGATTTCCATCGGTAACTCGGTGGGATCTGCCAGGCCGTCTCGCCGTCTTGATTCATCGAATCGGGGCAGAGCGAGGCACCTTCCGAAATTTTTCGGACGAAAACGCGAACCTTAGGGGAGGGTCGCGCACGGGAGTCGTTCGACTTCGTCACGAGCGTTGTCTTCGCAGGCGCGCTTATCGAAGTCGGACCAGGGGGAAAGGTAGCGCGCTGTAGGACGTCGGTCCGCACCGCACGCTGCCAGGACGGACGTGTGTACTCCGCACGGTCCTCCATCTCGCATCTGAAGTTGCAGCGCCTGGGAGGAATCATGGACCCGAAGAACGCAATCGCTGGGGATCTGATCGACGAGACGTCGCTGCCGGAAGATCCGGCATCCCCAACGGTGGAGGGGGGAGGGGGAAGGTCCAACCTCGCGCTCGATACCGATGCGGCGACGTCCGAGGACAAGGGCGTCACGCGCGAGCAGCGCCGCTCTCGTCGCAAGCGCGACGTCCGCGCGCGCACCATCAGCGTGAAGCGCATGACGAAGCGCGAGCTGGAGCTCGGTCGCATGCTCTATCCCGACGTCGAGGACGTCGTGCGTCCCAAGCTCCGCGAAGACTGCGCGCAGGCGGAGCGTCCGTGCCCGTTCGTCTCCTGCAAGCACCATCTCTACCTCGACGTGTCGGCCCGCACCGGCGCGATCAAGCTGAATTTCCCGGACCTCGAGGTCTGGGAGATGACCGAGACCTGCGCGCTCGACGTCGCCGATCGCGGCGGTACGACGCTCGAAGAGGTCGGCGCGATCATGAACCTGACCCGCGAGCGCATCCGCCAGGTCGAGGTGAAGGGCCTCGCCAAGCTCGAAGCACTCAAGGACATGTCCGCTCTCCGCGACTACGTCGACGAAGGCCCCGTCGGCAAGCGCCGCCTCCCCATCCTCGCCAAGCCCGTGAAGGCCGAGGAAGAGGAGGAAGAGGACGAGGAGGACGAGTTCGACGCCGACGAGTTCGCCTCGGACGCGCTGGACGCGGAATGACCTTCATGAAGCTCGGTATCTGATCGCTCGCTCACTTCTTCTTCGAGTCTCTCCTGCAGACGGCGGCCCGGGCTAACCCCCGGGCCGTGCGCCTTTAAGGGCCCTGCGTGCATTGACCGCGTACCCGGCGGTCACTAAACCGGGGCCCATGCCCATCCGGACCGCGCTCATCTCCGTCTCCGACAAGACCGGCCTCATGCGCTTCGCGTCGGCGCTCGCCAAGCGTGGCGTGACCATCCTCTCGAGCGGCGGCACCGCCAAGGCGCTGTCGGCGGAGGGCGTCCCGGTCGAGACCGTGGAGAGCTACACAGGCTCGCCGGAGGTGATGGGCGGACGCGTGAAGACGCTGCACCCGCGCGTGCACGGCGGCATCCTCGCGCGCGCCGGCGTCGACGATCAGGATCTCGCGCGCATCGGCGGCAAGCTGATCGACCTCGTGGTCGTGAACCTCTACCCGTTCGAGAAAGTCGCGGAGAATCCGACGGCTGCGTACGAAGAGGTCATCGAGAACATCGACATCGGCGGCCCGTCGATGGTGCGGTCGGCGGCGAAGAACCACGCGCGCGTCGCCATCGTCTGCGACCCGAGCGACTACGACAAGGTGCTCGCCGAGATCGAGGCCTCGGGTGAGGTCTCCGAGAAGACGCGTCGCGGCCTCGCGGCGAAGGCCTTCGCGCACACGGCGGCGTACGACGCGGCCATCAGCGGCGTGCTGTCGGGCCCGCGCGCAGCGGATCCCGACGGGACGGTGGGCTCGAGCCCGTATCCGCAGTACCTCACGCTGCCGTTCGAGCGCGCCTACGGCCTTCGCTACGGCGAGAACCCCCACCAGTCTGGCGCGTTCTACGTGGAGCGCAACGCAGCACCGGGGACCATCGCGCGCGCCGAGAGCCTCGGCGCCGGCGGCAAGGAGCTGTCGTTCAACAACCTGGTCGACGTCGACGCCGCGCTGGAGGCGGTTCGCGAATTCGAGGCCCCGGCCGCGGTGGTGGTGAAGCACACCAACCCGTGCGGGGTCGCAGTCGCGGGCACGCTGGCCGATGCGTACAAGACCGCGCGCGACGCCGATGCGCTGAGCGCGTTCGGCGGCATCGTCGCGCTCAACCGCGAGGTCGACGAGCCGACCGCGAGGCTCCTCGCCGAGACGTTCCTCGAGTGCGTGGTGGCGCCGAAGTTCAGCGCCGCCGCCCTCGAGGTGCTGCGCGCGAAGAAGAACCTGCGGCTCCTCGCGACCGGCGCGTGGCTCTCCGCGGACCACCCGGCGCTGCAATACAAGCGCGTCGGCGGCGGCCTGGTCGTGCAGGCCCGCGACGCGACCGCCGGCGGCGAGGTCACCAAGGGCAAGGTGGTGACGAAGCGCGCGCCCACGGCCGAGGAGATGAACGCCCTCGAGTTCGCGTGGCGCGTCTGCAAGCACGTGAAGTCGAACGCCATCGTGCTCGCGAAATCCGATCGGGCCGGTGCGGGCGGCCGCACCGTGGGCGTCGGAGCCGGCCAGATGTCACGCGTCATTTCCGTGCAGATCGCATGTGAGAAGGCGGGTGAACAATCGAAGGCAAGCGTGCTCGCCAGCGACGCTTTCTTTCCGTTCCCGGACGGCCTCGAGCTCGCAGGCAAGCACGGCATCACCGCCGTCGCGCAGCCGGGCGGCAGCGTGAAGGACGCCGACGTCATCGCCGCCGCCGACGCGCTCGGCATGGCCATGGTGATGACCGGCTTCCGCCACTTCCGTCACTAAACGGCGGAGAACGATTCTCGTCCCGAGAATCGTCCTCAGCCCTTTAGTTTCTACCCTTGTGGGAGCTTCGCTCCCCTCATCGGCTTCGCCGCTGAGCCTCCCCATACTCGCCTTCGGCGAACCGTGCTTCGCACGGCGAGACCAGCAATTCGTCCGCGCGACCGCATCTCGATAGCTACTTATTTGGCCCAGCGACTCCGACTCTGGCATCCCTGGCGAATGGCCGGAATGAGCGAGACCTGCACAGTGTGCGGGCGGGGCTTCGATGTGCAGTTCCGCTACCAGATGGAGGAGAAGGACAACGCGTTCTCTTTTTTCTGTTCGCAGGGCTGTCATGGCAAGAGCCTGCGCGGCGAGGCCGCGGGCGGCGTCGTCTGCGATTGTTGCAACAAGCGCTTCACCGTCGAGCTCGTCTCGCAGGTGGTCCGCATCAAGGGCGAGGCCCGGTACGCCTGCTCGGAAGGTTGCCGCGGTCAGCTCCTGCAAGAGGCCGGCGGCATTCGCCTCGGCGCGATGAACGCGCCGGCGCCGGTCGCCGTCGCGACGCCCGCTCCGTCCGCGGTGCGCATCCCCGTGGCTGCGCCGGCGCCCGTTGCAGCGCCGGCCTCGACATCGGCGTTTGCGCCCACGCCGCCTCCGATGCCGGCCGCCGTCACGCCCGCGCCCGATTCCGGCCCGCGCGTCACGCTCATCGAGAAGAAGCTCGCCGCGCCGAAGAAGCTCGCCGTCTTCAACCACAAGGGCGGCACCGGCAAGACCACCACCACCGTCAGCATCGCCGCCGGTCTCGCGATGAAGGGCTACAAGGTCCTCCTCGTCGACACCGACTCGCAAGGCAACGTCGGCGTCTCGCTCGGCGTGAAGGCAGAGCGCACGCTCTACCACTGCCTCGTCATGGGCCTGAAGCCGCAGGACATCGCGGTGAAGGTCCGCGAGAACCTCGACCTCGTTCCCTCGAACGAGACGCTCGCCGCCGCCGAGCTCTACCTCGCCGGCCGCCAGAACCGCGATCGCATCCTCAAGGATCGCCTCGCGTCCGCGCTCAATCACTACGACGTCATCATCCTCGACTGCTCGCCGTCGCTCTCGCTGCTCAACCAGAACGCGCTCGTCTTCGCGGACGGCATCCTCGTTCCGGTGGCCTGTGACTTCCTCTCGCTCGTCGGCGTTCGACAGGTCATCAAGACCGTGAAGAACGTGAACGCGCTCCTCCACCACCCGGTGCAGATCTACGGCGTGCTCCCGACCTTCTACGACGCACGCGCCCGCATCTGTCGCGATGCGTGGGGCACCATGAAGGAGCACTTCGGCGAGCGCTGCTTCCAGCCGGTGCGCGCGACCACGAAGATCAAGGAAGCCCCCGCGCAGGGCAAGACCATCTTCGAGTACGCGCCGGAATCGAACGCTGCGATCGACTACGCACGCGTCGTCGACCGCCTCATCACCGGGCACAGCGCGGAGCTCGCGGACGATGCGGATCTCGAGACCGACGACGCGACCGCGATGACCGGCTGATCCGAGCGCGTCGACCAGCGCACCACGCAACACAAACTTTCGATTCGAGGAGAACAAACCGATGGCAGCGCGAGACGATGGTGGAGCAGGGCTCGGAGCGGCACGCGTGCTCGACGGCGACGAGGTCCAGGGCGTGCTCACGGGCGCGTTCTACCAAGCGCCTCCCGAGAGCGCGCGCGTCCTGAGGGCGGAGCGCGATGCCACCAAGGCAAAGCCGACGCACTACAAGGTGATCTGCATCTCGATGTACACGAAGGACCTCGAGCAGCTCGACGAGCTCGTCGAGAAGCTCAAGGTCCGCGGCATCACGAAGGCGAATCGCAGCGCGCTCATCCGCGTCGCCCTCGAGCAGCTCGATCTCGACAAGGTCCCGCGCGGGATGTGATCGAGCGGCCAAGAGGCGGAGGGGTGAAGGGGTGATAGGCGGGCACTGAAGTCGGTGCCTCCCTCGAATCCCTCCTTCACCCGTCCGCCTTCTTTGTGACAGCGCTGTAAATTCGCCACGAAAACGCGTCTTTCGGAGTCTCCGAGGCGTCCCGGGGCGGTGCCGGACTTGCGCCTTGGCGCGGTGCGCAACATAACCCGACGCGGATGTACCGCTCCTCGCGCTCGGTCGCAGCCGTCGTCACGGTCGCGCTGTTCGTGGGTGGAGTCGCGTCGATCGCAGCGTGCGCGATGAGCTCGCCCGCCGATCTCACGCCGAACCTGAACCCCGATCTGCCGGGCATCGACGCCGGCAGCAACGCCGTCCCGACGCCAGGCAGTCATCCGGGCACGGACGACGCGGGCAACGACACCACGGCGACGAGCGATGGCGACGGCGGCTCGAAGAGCGCGTTCGCCGGCGATGCCGCGGGCGTCGATGCCGCGCCTCCGCCGCCCTCGGTGCCGAAGCCCGCGGCGGGCGAGGTGCTCATCACCGAGATCATGTACTCGACGTTCACGCCCGAGCCGGCGTCGGAGTGGATCGAGCTCTACAGCACGGCCGCGAGCCCCCGCTCGCTGAGCGGGCTCACGCTGAAGGACGGCGGCGGTCGCACGCACGTCATCGGCGCCGGCGTCACCATCGCTCCTGGCACGTACGTCATCCTCTCGCGCAACAAGGCCGCCGCGGTCTCCGCGAAGGTGCCTGCCAGCGCCATCGTCTACGAGTACGGCACCGGGCTCCCCGACAACGCGGGGATCGTGCTGGCCAACGCCGCCACCGGCGGCATCTCGCTGCTCGACGGCGCGACCTCGCTCGTCTCGGTCCCGTACGGCCCGTGGTTCAGTCAGTCGGGCGGCAGCTCGATCCAGCTGAAGGCGCTCGGCACCGCGTCGGAGTCGACCAGCGCGGGCTGGTGTCTCTCGCTCAACGCATGGACGACCGGTTCAGAGAAGGGCACGCCCTCGGGCGCCGCCGACTGCCCGTAGGCGCCACGTCGTCGTTCCTACCGACGCTTCGAAACGCGAAGGGCCCGCCCCCACCGAGGTGGAGACGGGCCCGCCGCTCGTGTCACGTCACTCGTTCGTCAGGGCGCGTCGCAGGACGCGGGCCGCGCCGATACGGGGAAAGTACACGCGCTTCCGCAGCAGTCCGGTACGGCGCCGCACGCCACCGGCGTCGACTGGTTGCGCCGCGTGTTGGTGCACGAGCCCCGCTTGTGAGCCGCGTAGTAGCTCTCCGTCCGGAACTCGCTGCCGTTGTTCGTCCTCGAGCAGACCGGGGCGACCGGTCCCGAGCGCGGCGCAGGGCCGGTGCAACCGTTGGCGCAGGTGGTGAGACCGCCCGTCCACGTGTTGTTCGCCGCGCAGATCTGTGAGGTCGCGTTCCCGAGAGCGTCACCGGTCGCGGTCGCGCAGCGCGAGTCGACGAGGCCGTCCTCGTTCCCTCCGACGATGCCTGTTCCGATGCAGCTCAGGCAGGCGTTGGTCGCACCGGCAGGCGCGATGGCCCTGCCGTTCTTCGTCCGACAGAAGGTGCCGGTCGCGCAGTCGGTGACGGCGCCTGCGAGGAGGCCCTTCGCCGAGCAGCTCTGGAAGCCGGTCCTCGCGCCATAGGGTGTGCCGTTGATTCCGATGCCGTTTCCAGCGCAGACGAGCGAGCCCGGCACGCAGTCGGCTACGCACGCCGCGGCGTTGCCTGCCGTCTGGCAGCGACCGACGGCGCAAGGCGCCGCCGCAGCCCACTTGCCGGTCGCGAGGCAGGTCTCCGTCGCCGTATCGCCGACTCCGCCGTCGTCGAGCGTGCAACGCATCGAGCCCGGCGCGCAGTCTGCGCCGCAGATCTTGGCGCGCGCTCCGCTTGCCGTCTTGTAGTCCGTGCACTTGCCGCCCGCGGCGCAGCTCGTGCTGGTCGACGACCAGCGACCGCTCACGCACGTCTGGAACGCGGTCGAGTTGTTGCCGACGCAGCGCTCGTCACCGGCGTTGCACTCGGTCGCACAGAAGCCGCCGGCGCCGATGCCGCTCGGCAGACAGATGCCGGTCGCGCACGGAGCAGCGGCTCCGAGGTTGCCCGTCGCGTCGCACGCGCGGAAGTTGGCTCCGTCGCATCCTCCCGTGCTCTGGACGCATGCGGGGTCGCCACACACGGCGGTCGAGGGGTCCGTCGGGCTCGGCAGGCATGCCTTACCGAACGCGCAGGCCGTCGTCGACCCGTACGTTCCGTCCGCGCCGCAGGTGAGGATGGAGGTACCGGAGCATCGCGAGGTGCCTGGGACACAGTTGGTCGCGCAGCTGGCGTCGGTCGGCGGCGTGTTGTTGTTGCCGTTGGCCTTCACGCCCGGGACGCACAAGCCGGCGCCGGTACAGAGCGTGGTCACGAACTTGTAGCCCGCGGGCGTCGCGATGCACTTCGTGACAGCCTTGCCGACGTTCGTGGTCGGCGCCTTCGGGTTGCCACAGAACGCGAGGTTGGTGGGCTGCCCGGGAATGCATTCGCTGTCCATGCATGCGGCCGAGGGAGCGCCGCCGGGGCTTCCCGTGTCGACGCAGAGCTTGCCCGCGGCGCACGTGGTCAGCGTCTGGGTGAAGCCGTCCGCGGACGAGGCCACCGCCTGGATGCCCGCGCACTGCGAGCTCCCGACATAGAACGCTCCGCGGCACAGGCCTGCGCCGGTGCACGCCGTGCCGGCCGGGCATGCCACGACGTCGTACGTCCCGGCGGCATTCTTGCGAAGCGCCGTCGTGCCGTCTTTGCATGTGTCGGGGCTGGTGTCCGAGAGGCAGGTGCCGTTCGAGCAGCGCTGCCCCGTCGAGCAGGGCTGCTCGGTGAGCGTCTGACCATCGGCGCCGCACTGCAGTGCGATCGCGTCGCTCTTGCAGCTCCGGGTGCCCGGCGCGCAGCTCTGCGTGCTGCCGTCGATCACGACGACGACGTTGACCCCGCCGTCGCCCGCCGACGTTCCGCTGCTACCGCTGTCGCTCGAGGAGCATGCGGGAAGTGATGCCGTGGCGAAAACCGCCCCAACGCTGAGGCATGAAGCCGTGACCCATAGTGATCGCAAGTGCATGTAGAGATGTGTCCTTTGTGCGGGCGTGAGAAGCTCACAGTCCCTCGAAGCTGACGTTACACGGGGGTTACGTCGCGGGGCACAATTGTCACATTCCCGTGCGCAATCCCGGCGCTCAGGTAGGCAAGGGGTGCGGCTCAGGGCGAGGCGATCGACTGCCAGAAGGCCTCGAGGTCGGCGGGGAACGGGGCCTCGACCACCAGCGGCGCGCCTGTCATCGGATGCGCGAGCGAGAGCCGCGCTGCGTGCAGCGCGTGGCGTGGCAGCTCGAGGCGCACGAGGTCTTCTTCGGTGAGCTCGCCGTCGGCGCCGCGCGCGAAGCACGTCTCGTCGGGGCCATAGAGCTTGTCGCCCACGATCGGCGAGCCGAGGCTCGCGAGGTGGACGCGGATCTGGTGCTGCCGCCCCGTCTCGAGCTCGCAGCGAACACGTGCATAGTGCATGTTGCCGATACCGGACCGGCTTCCCGCGCGCGTCGCCTCCACGCGGAAGCGTGTCGAGGCGGTCATCGCGTCCGCGGAGACGCCGAGCCGCATCTTCACGCGGTACGAGCTCGTGGGATCGAGCTCGATGGAGCGCTGGAATCGAAACGCGCCCGGGCCGTCCGCCGCCGCGTCGGACACCGTGCCGGCGATGTCCTTCGCGCGCTCGCGATCCGGAGAACCCCAGGTCATCGCGATGTACGTCTTCTCGATGCCTCGGCTCTCGATGACCTTCTTGAGCGCGCGATCGGCGGCGGCCGACTTCGCGACCAGCAAGACTCCGCTCGTCTCGCGATCGATGCGATGACCGAGCGAGAGGAACTGCCCGGGGCGGAGCGCCTTCAGCACGTTGATGAGCGTGTTCTTGTGGTAGCGCGCGGTGGGGTGCACCGGCAGGAGCGCGGGCTTGTCCACGGCGAGGATGTGCTCGTCCTCGAAGAGGATGGGGACGTCGGTGGGGACCTGCTCCTCGTCCCAGGGCGCACGCCACAGGAGGACGTGCTCTTCGGTCTGGACGCGGTGGTTGGAGCGCAACCGCTTGCCGCGCACGTCGTACGCGCTGACCTTGACGATGTACTGCGTGCGGGTGCGGCTGGTTCGCTTGAGCTGGCTCTGCAGGAAGACGTCGAGACGCTGCCCCGCCACCTCGGGGGGCACCCGGAAGATGCTCAGAACCGAGCCTTCGGGAACGCCCTCCGGGCGGACGATCTCGACGCTCTCGATCGCGTCGGATACGCGCAGCCTGGTCACCCTGCTTCCTTAGCCACGCCGCGGGACCGCGGGAAGCGTTCTCCTGTGACCACGGAAAAATGGTAGAAACCGCGCCTCATGGAGATCCTGTTCGTCACCACCGAGCTCGCGCCGTTCGTCAAAGTCGGCGGCCTCGCCGACGTCAGCGCAGCGCTGCCCAAGACCCTGAAGGCGCTCGGCCACAAGGTCACCATCGTGATGCCGCGCTTCCCCGCGTTCGAGGAGGCCGGCCTGCTCCTCGCGCGACGTCTCACGCCGCTCGCGCTCGAGCTCGGCGGCAAGAAGCACGAGGTCACCGTCTACGACGGCCGCCTCCCGTCGGGGGTCGATCTCGTCCTGCTCGACGCGCCTGGTCTCTTCGATCGCGCCGGCGTCTACGGCGACCGCGGGACCGCGCAGGACTACCCCGACAACGCGATGCGTTTCGCGGTCCTCTCGCGCGCCGTCGCCGAGATCGTGAAGCAGCGCGCCGAGAGCGGCTCGCCGCCCGACCTCGTCCACGTCAACGACTGGCCGACCGCGCTCGTCAGCAAGTACCTGAAGGACCTCGGCGTGAAGACGCCCTCCCTCCTCACCATCCACAACGTGGCGCACCAGGGCATCTTCCCGAAGGAGCTGCTCTCGGACATCGGCATGGCCGACAGCGACTTCAACGTCGGCGGCATCGAGTTCTACGGGTCGGTGAACTTCCTCAAGCAGGGCATCGTCTCCGCGGATGCCGTGACCACCGTGAGCGCCACGTACGCGAAGGAGATCCAGTCCGCAGAGGGCGGCTGTCGCCTCGACGGCGTGCTCCGCGCGAAGCCGCGCATCACCGGCATCATCAACGGCGTCGACTACGGCGTGTGGAACCCCGCGACCGACTCGAACATCGTCGCGCGCTACGACGCGGAGGACGCCGCCAACAAGGCGCGCTGCAAGGGCGCCCTGCAGAAGGAGCTCGGCCTCGCCATCGAGGAGAAGGCGGCCATCATTGCAAGCGTCGGTCGCCTCGTCGCGCAGAAGGGCATCGACCTCGTGGTCGAGGCCATCCCGCGCATCCTCCGCGGCAGCGACGCGCAGATCGTCATCGCCGGCGACGGCGACGACAGCTACGTCGCGAAGCTGGAGCAGGCGGTCGAAAAGAGCCACGGTCGCGTGGTGTTCATCCGCAACGCCCCCGAGGCGCAGATCCATCGCATCTTCGCCGGCGCCGACATCGCGCTCGTCCCGAGCCGCTTCGAGCCGTGTGGTCTCGTCCAGCTCTACGCGCAGCGCTACGGCGCCCTCCCGGTCGCGCACGCCACCGGCGGCCTCGTTGACTCGATCGTCGACTGCGACGTGCAGCTCGAGACAGGGACCGGATTTCTCTTCCAGGAGCCGACAGTCGACGGGCTCGTCGGCGCCGCCGAGCGCGCCATCGCAGCGCACGGATCGCCCCGGTGGAAGGCGCTCGTGCGTCGCGT
>JAYTZB010000060.1:0-4216 GCA_043742085.1 Polyangiaceae bacterium | reverse complement strand
GGCTCCGCATACATCGACAAGATGAGCGACTACTGCGGAGGCTGCCGCTTCGATCCCAAGAAGACGTGCCCCCTGCCCTCCCTCTACTGGGCGTTCCTCGGCCGTCATCGCGACGTGCTCGCGTCCGTGGACCGCATGACGCTGCCCGTGCTCGCCGAGTCGAGGCGCTCGGCCGCTCAGCAGCGCGCCGATGCCGCGGTGTTCGACCGGGTCAGCGCGATCCTCGCCGCCGGTGACGAGCTCATGCCGGACGCTTCTTCGTGACGCGCTTCTTCGTGGCCGCGCGCTTCTTCGTGGCGCCGCTCTTCTTGGGCCACCCCTTCTCCATGGCCCCGTAGGCCTTCTTCGAGACGGTCGATCGCGACTTGGGGCGGCTCTTGCCTGCGCGCTTTCGCTTGTTGATGTTGCCGACGAGCGAGTTCTTCGTCGTCGTCTTCTTCTTTGCGGTGCGCTTCTTCTTGGCGGCCATGGGCAGGTGCTTTTGTTCGTAGCACGCTCCTGTTTGCATTCGAACGGAGTCGCGTCGCGCGCGTCGTCGAGCTCGTCGACGCCAGAGATCGTAGGAAACGGCAGGAGCCCGAACGCAGCGAGGACCCTCGCGCCGGTGGCTGAGCTCGCGCCGGGATCCCGTCCTCATGCGGCACGCGGCGCGCATACCTCGCCTCGATGCCCACGCGCGATCCCTTCGGCTGGGTGGGTCAGACGATCGCGAACAAGCTCCGCGTCGACGCGGTCGTGGCCGAGGGCGGCTTCGCGGTCGTGTATCGCGCACGGCATCTGGGCTTCGACGAGCCCGTGGCGCTCAAGTGCCTCAAGCTTCCCGCGCAGCTCGAGGGCCGCCGTACCTCGCGCTCGAGTGGCTCGAGGGCACCACGCTCGACGACGAGATGACGGAGCGCGAGCAGCGTGGCATGGCGCCTCGCTCTGTCGCAGAGGTGATCGCTCTGCTCGAGACGGCCGCGGATGCGCTCGCCTTCGCGCACGAGCAAGGCGTCGCGCACCGCGACATCAAGCCGTCGAACCTGTTCCTCGCCGAGATGGGCGGCCATCGCATCGTGAAGATCGTGGACTTCGGCATCGCGAAGGTCATGAGCGATGTCGCCACGACGTCGGGCGTGCATGCGCAGACAGGCGCGGCGCTTCCGGCGTTCAGCCCTCATTACGGAGCACCCGAGCAGTTCGACCGTACGTTCGGAGCGACCGGGCCATGGACGGATGTCTTTGCCTTTGGCCTCGTGATCGTGGAGCTGATCACCGGACGACCCGCGCTCGACGGAGACGAAACCTTGCAGCTCTTCATTGCCTCGTCGAATCCAGCGCGACGCCCCACGCCGCGCACCCTCGGCGCACCGATCGGCGACGAGCTCGAGCGCACCCTTGGCCGCGCTCTGGCCGTCGAGCCGGCGGAGCGATTCACGACCGTGGGCGCGATGTGGAACGCGCTGAAGGTGGCGGTGGAAGCGGATACGAGAGCAGCGACGAGCACGAGCACCAGCACGAGCACCCGCGCGAGCGCGACCACGCCGCCGGCCCGCGTCATCATCGTGCCAGCGCCCGTCGCGGGGAGGCGTCGAGGCACGCATCGCGTGCGGCGCGCGCTGGCCATCGCTGCCGTCGCGTGCGTCCCGCTCGGGGCGATCGGTCTCGTCGCCAGCGAGCGTGGTGGCCACCACCCCCGTGACGTCGCGGGGACGACCACCCTGACGTCGAGCGAGCCCCCGCGCGTCGCCCTGGCGCGCCCGTCGCCACCCGCCACGCAGACGACGGCCGCCACCGCTGTCGCGCCCGCGGCGGCGATACGTGCGAGTCACATCCTCATCAGCTACGCCGGCGCGAGCTCGTCGACGTCCGCGCGGACGCGCGACGAAGCACGCTCGCGCGCCGAAGAGGTGGTCGCGCGACTCGCGCACGGCGACGACTTCGCCGAGCTAGCCGCAGAGTACGGCGACGACGCGACGCGCGCCCGCGCCGGTGACCTCGGGAGCTTCACGCGCCACAAGTTCCCCGCAGCCTTCACGTCCGCCGCGTTTGCGCTGGCGGTGGGCGAGACGTCCAGCATCGTCGAGACGCGGTACGGATTTCACGTCATCCGTCGCACGGAGTGACCTCGGGAGAGCCCTAGAGGCTCGGCTCGACGGTCGTCACTGATGCGGGGTGGCCTTGTCCGTGATCCGGTATTCGAGGTCGAGCCCATGACGGAACGCGAGCGCGCGTGCCTCCTTGTCCGTGACGGCGCCTTTGCCGACCCGATAGGTGACCGCGACCCCGCCGATCACCGCGGCATAGACCAGCCAAGCGCGGTCGAGGGCCTCCAGAGCGCGGACCGTCGCATCGGGGTCCGTGTTCATGATGACGCCGAGCTCGGACGGTGTTCGCGCGTGGCTCGAGCCGCGTACCTCGCGGAAGAGGTCCCAGAGCGTTGTCATCCCTCAACGCGAGCACGGGAGCGCGCCCGCGTCGACCTCCGCCTGTTCGACTACTCGCCGAGTGGCGCCGAGGCAGGTCCGTCCGCGCGCGCCTTTTGCGTGCTCGGTGAAGGCGCGGAGGCAGGCGCCACGAGCCTCGAAGCCACGCGATCGGCTGCGCGCATCTCGACGAGCGCGGTGAGGAACGAGAGCGTGGACTCCGCGCCCTGGTTCTCGTTCAGTCGATCGGCGTGGATGCCGTCGCGGCAGCCGCCGGTCCTCGCGTCGTAGACCTGGGCCTCGCGGCCGTTCTGCCCGAGGAACCAGTGGAACGCGTGCCGCGCTTGCTCGAGATACCGGGGCAGCTCGGTCACGCGGTGGGCCTCGAGGCATGCCGAGACCATCGCGCAGGCCTCGACCGGTTGCTGGTCGTAGCTCGCGCGCGCGGCGCCCCGCACGTGGAAGCCATTCGAGCCGATGGGGGCGAACGTGCCGTCGGCGGCGATATGCCCCTTCACGAGCCAGTCGAGCGAGCGGAGCGCGACCTCGGTCATCGCTCGGTCGCCCATGCGTGACGCCGACAGCAGCAACGCCTGCGGGAGCCGCGCGTTGCAGTACGTGAGTCGATCCTCGAACCACGGCCAGTCCGCGCTCTCGGATGCGTGGAAGCGGTCCATCAGCATGGAGGCGAGCTCCGCGCGCATGGACGCGACGTTGCTGTCGCCCTCGAACGCTCGAAGATACTCGTCGATGCCGAGGAGCGCGTAGGCCCATGCCCGCGGGCTCGTCAGCTTGGAGGCCACAGGCAGCGCTCCATGGAAGAGGCGCGCGCACAGCCCGCGCCGTCCCGGGTCCAACGACCTTCCGATGGCCGCGCCGAGCGCCCACAGCGCGCGACCATGGCTGTCGTCCGAGCCGGGCTCGTCGTGCCAGGTGCGCGCGTACGTCATGAAGTTGTGGAACCGGCCGCTGGTCTCGTCGAACGCGTGGTCGATGAATGCGAGGTAGCGCGTCGCCAGCGCGCGCACGACATGCGGGGCCTCGGTGCCGGCCTCTTCGAGATGCGTCATGAGCAGCAGCGCTCGCGCGTTGTCATCGAGGCAATAGCCGTCGCTGTAGCGCGGGATGTCGAAGGTCGCGTGCTGCAGCATGGCCGTGTCGTCGGTCATGAGCTGGACGTGCGCGAGGTTGATCTCCGGCAGCTCCGGCCGGCGCGTCGTGCGAGCCCGCGTCGCCTGCCCGGCGTTGCGCCGCTCGGGATGCGCGGCCCGCGCCTGCTCGAAGCACTCCACGTAGCGCCGCGCGACGATCGGCCAGGACATCGAGCGACCAAAGAGCGCCGCACGCTGCTGGAGCTCGAAGCGCTTGCGCGGATCGTCGAGGAGGCCGATCACCTCACGCCCGATCGCCTCCGAGTCGCGCCAGGGAACGAGGATGCCTCGCGCATCGCCGAGGAGCTCGCGTGCGTAGCGATACGGCGTCGAGATGACCGCCTTTCCGCAGCCCACGGCGTAGGCGAGCGTGCCCGACGTGCTCTGCTCCTCCTTGAGGTACGGCGTCACGTAGAGGTCGGCGGCGCCGAGGAACTCGACGAGCTCCTCGTGGCTGACGAAGCGATTGTGGAAGATCACGTTCTCGGCGACGCCCAGGCGCTCGGCACGCGTCTGGAGCATGTGGCGGTAGGCCTCGCCGTGATCGCGTTTGACGTGGGGGTGCGTCGCGCCGAGCACGATGTAGACGGTGTTCGGATGCCGCGCCAGGATCGCGGGCATCGCGCCGATGACGTACTCGATGCCCTTGTCGGGCGAGAG
>JAYTZB010000059.1:0-2952 GCA_043742085.1 Polyangiaceae bacterium | reverse complement strand
CTCGTCGAGATGATCGAGCTGAAGGACCACCCGTACTTCGTCGGCTGCCAGTTCCATCCCGAGTTCAAGAGCAAGCCGCTCGCGCCGCACCCGCTCTTCTCACGCTTCGTCCGCGCCGCCTGCGAGCGCATGACGCTGCGCGGCCGCGAAGGCCGCAAGTCCAGCCCCGAACCTCAGCCTCACGCGAACTGAGCGGGTAACCGCCGATCGTTCGGGACCCGAACGATCTCAGACGATCTCAGAACGTGCCCGCCACACCCGCGGTCGCGCTGTCGGCGGTGCCGGCGAAGGTCGGCATCCACATCACCGAGGAACCGCCGCCGTTGTCGGCCATCTTCTTCGCGAGCTTCTTCGTGTGGAAGTGGAGCAGCTTCGGGAGCAGGTAGCCGAAGCCTAGCCCCGCCGTTGCGCCGAGCATCACGTCGCTCGCCCAATGTTCGTCGGCAACGATACGCATCGTGCCAGTGAGCGTGGCTGCGGTGAGGCCCCACGCGCACGCGAGCGCGTCGGGCGCGCCGCCACCGAAGAGCGGAATCATCTCGTGATGGACGCAGATGAGCCCCGCGCCGGCGAAGCTCGCCATCGCATGGCCGCTGAGGAAGCTGCGATAGTCATCCCCGACGTTGCAGCCCTCCTTGGGACACCCGGTGTCGTAGAACGACGGGCGGAGGCGGCCCGTGAGCCGCGAACCGAGAAGCTGTGTCATGCCCGCGAGCGTCAGGACCTCGAAGTCGATGAGCGCGAGCTGCAAGGCCACGTCGGGGTTCTGGTGGAGCACCAGCGCGCCGAACCCCACGTCGACGGCGTACGGCGCGAGCACCATCATGCGAAAGCCGAGATCGCTGATGCGCTTCGCGCCGGCGCGCTGGCTCGGCCCGCTGCCTCGCAGGAGCCCACGCGCACCCTTGTCGAGCAGCGGCACCTGGAAGTCGACGAGCGCGCCATGGGGACCATCGAGGTGGGTCCCAAGATCGGCGTTGCGCGCCGTCACCGCTGCCGAGAGCAACAGCTCGAACATCGAGAAGCGCGGCCACTCGTCATGCCAGTAGACGTCGGTCTTGGGTCGCTCGAGCACCGGCGGCGGGAACATCAGCGGCGGCGCGTGCCCCACGACGGTCTCGTCGACAGGAACGGTCTTGGCCGGTGCGGAGGGCGCGTCCGCACGTGCGACACCGCCGAACGCAAGCAAGGCCAACACGACGACGGCAACGGCAACGCGGTACATGCAGAATACACTGATAGCATGCCGCAGGATTTTGCGACATGCGGCTTATTTCCCCTGCGGCCCTCGCTCGCGCCGGCTATTCGAGGTGCGCCACCAGCGAGAGCCGGAGCGCGAAGAAGCGGTCGATCTCGCGTGAAAGCGGCTCGAAAACGTTCGCGAGCACGGCCGCGCCGACGTCGACCGCGCCCAGCGAGAGCCGTGCACCGGGACCGATCGTGATCGCCGAGCGACGCTGATCGGAGATCCGATCGTCGAACGTGTACGACTGCGTGGCCTCGATCGAGACCTCGACGTCGCGCTTCAGCCGCAGCCCGGCGTGGCCGAGAAAGCGTCCGACCGTGACGGCTCGGCCGCCGGCGGTGTCGAGCACCACGTCCACGCCCTGCCGCACCTGCACCACGAACGGTCCGCGCAGGACGCGAACGTCCATCGCGGGGCGGAGCGCGAACGTGTCCGGCGCGAAGTGCACCGCGTCCGTGGGCTCGAGCGAGGCCGCGATCATCGATGCCGCCTCCGCGCCGCTGCCGTGGTCATAGCGCGACGTCGGCACGACCACGCCGAGCACCGCACCGAACGCGAGCCACGTGGGCAGCGGAAAGACCACCCTCACGTGCGCCTCCACGTTGCCGAGCACGGTCTTCGCGCCGCTCGTGCCGTCGGGCGCGAGCGCCGACGCGAACGGCACGGTCAGGCCGAGATAGAAGCGTCGCGGGAAGAAGACGTCGCCCTCGGCGGTCACGCGCGCCAGACCGAGCACCGGCGACGTGCGCTCCGCGCGCGCGGGCGATGCGACACCGAGCAGCCACCCCAGCGCGATGTCCCACGAAGGATGCGAGAGCTCCGGGAGCACGAACGGTGGCGGCAGGCGGGGCGCCGAGAGATCGTCCACGGAGGCCGGGAACTTGGGCAGCTCCGCGGTGCGGTCGTCCTTCCTCGTCTTGCTCAGAGGACCGACATCGGCGTGCGCGGCGGTCGACGCAACGACGAGCGCAGAGGACAGCGCGAACCGGAAACCGCGAAGAAGCGCCAGCGCAGGTCGACGCATCGATGCGTTCGATACTAGAGTCCGCCGCCGTGAAGAGCGACTCGTTCGTCGGCGTTTTTGCGCGCGCAGGTGCCGCAGCGGAGCGCGTCGTCCGGCGGTTCATGCCCGATCCGTTCGTGCTCGTCCTCCTCCTCACGCTGGTCGCGCTCGGGCTCGGGCTCGCGGTGATGGATGCCGTGCCTGGCGAGAGCGGCGCCACCGTGGTCGGCAAGGGCTCCGCGCTCGTCAAGGCGTGGACCGACGGCTTCGGCAATCCCGAGATCCTCAAGTTCGGTCTGCAGATCATCCTCATCGTGGTGACGGGCGAGGCCATCGCCGCCAGCCCGCCGGCGCGGCGCCTGCTCGCGCGCCTCACGTCGTTGCCGCGCACCGCGACGCAGGCGCTGCTCCTCGTGACCGTCTTTGCGCTGATCGCGGGCTGGATTCACTGGGGCTTCGGCCTCGTCTCGAGCGCGCTGCTCGCGCGCGAGGTCGGGCGCTCGCTCGCGCAGCGCGGGGTCAAGATCCACTACGCGCTGCTCGGCACCGGTGCGTACACGTCGATGTTGCTGTGGCACGCGGGGCTCACCGCGAGCGCTCCTCTTCTCATGAACACCGAGAAGAACTTCGTGAGCGACGTGCTCGGCCTGAAGGGCGCGAAGGTGCCGCTCGCCGAGACCATCTTCGCGCCGTACAACCTGAT
>JAYTZB010000058.1:0-3412 GCA_043742085.1 Polyangiaceae bacterium | reverse complement strand
TGACGGGGCAGGCCTGACGTTCCAGGACGTTCCAGGTGGGCGCGCGCGCGTGAACGCTCTACATTCGAGAGCGTGACTCGCGAGGAAGTGTGGGAGGCAGTGGCCGACGTCCTGCGGGAGCCGTTCGGTCGGCTCCTCGACGTCCGTGACGTGAGGCGCGTGCGTCGCGTCGCGGGCGACGCGTGGATCGTCACCGTCGTCCTCGCCGCGCAGTCGGGCGATCTCCATGTCGCCGACCTCACCGTCGACGACAGCGGCGCGATCTCGCCGGCCATCAGCGTCGAGCACGTGATCGAGGCGGTCAAGCGCGCCGAGCGCGCGTCGCACGCGCCCCCAGCCATGCCCGACGAGCTCTCCGACTTCGGCGGCGGCCTCGACGAGGACGCGAACGACGAGACCGACGGGCTCGAGGTCCTCGCCGAGATGCAGGAGGAGCCTGTCGAGAACCGGGTCGCCGCCGCGCTCGGTCGCGGGGACGACGCGTCGCTGAACGAGGCGCGCGAGCTCTTGCCTCGCTTGCTCGCCGATCACGATCGCCGCGGCGCCACGCTCCTCACGATGGCCGCCGTGGAGATGAAGCTGCGCGAGCTGAAACTTGCGCGCGAGTACGTCGAGGCGTCGGCGCGCGAGTTTGCGGACCGGTTCGACCTCGATTCACTCGAGAAGGCCGCGGTGCTCGCCCTCGAGCTGATCGGTCGCGATGCGTTCGCCGGCTCGATCGTGCACACGCTCCTCGAGCAGAGCCGCACGCGTCTGAAGCCCTTTTTCAGCATCTTCGACACGCGCAGCTTTGCCGAGCTCCCCGAGGATCTGCGCGAGAAGCTCGCGCCGTCTATCCACCTGCGCACGCTGACGCCGGGCGAGACGCTCGTGAGCGAGGGCGAGGCGTCACGCAAGGTGTTCGTCGTGAAGAGCGGGCTCGTCGGGGTGTGGCTGGAGAAGCCGTCGGGAGGGCAGTGGCTCGTGCGCTGCTGCTTCCCGGGCTGGCTCCTCGGCGAAGGCAGCGTGCTGGGCGGTCCGTCTCCGAAGTGCATGGCGTCGCTGCGGGCCGAGCGCGTGAGCGAGGTGTGGACGGTCGACGCCGAAGCGATCCGCGCCATCATGGATCAGGACCTCGCGTTCGGGCAGCGCATCGCCGAGACGAAGCAGATCCATCGCATCGACTCGTTCTTCTCGATGCACGAGACGATGGGCCAGCTCGACGTCCAGGTCCGCGACGAGATGCTCTCGTGCATCCAGCGCCTCGAGACGTTCAAGGAGGAGACGATCCTCTTGCCCGCGAACGAGATCCCGAAGGTCGCGTGCCTCGTCGCGCGCGGATCGATCGCGCTCGTGCAGGCCGGCAGCGAGACGCCCGTGGGCGTCATCGAGGCGGACTCGTTCTACGGCGTGCGCGACACGATCCATCGCATCGCGCCGAGCGTCGCAGCGGTCGCGCGCCCCGGAACGACGGTGGCGTTCTTCGACGGCACGCGTCTCCAGGCGCTGTGCGAGCGAAGCCCCGAGCACGTCGTCGCGGTGCTCGAACGTCTGGGCTGATCGGGAATCGATCGCAAAAGCGCGTCGCACTCGTCGCAGCGTGAGGGCGAAACACCGCATTTTTGCCGCCCCGATTCGACTTTTACGGCCTCGTAGAAATTCTCGGGTGGGGTCCATGATGATCCACCCCTGCCCGACTTCTGAGACGCGGTGCTGACGGGTTGCGATCGATCCAGGGGTGTAGACATCTGCATCGCTGCTACGGGGGAACGCCAAGGAGGTCCGGCCATGGGTGTCCGTCTGAACGTCGTCGCTCTGCTCGCTTTCTCAGTCTCTGTCCTCGCTGGCTGCGGAAGCGCGAAGACCAGCGGCGAAGCCAAGGGTCCGGAGTCCAACCCGTGGGCCGATTACAAGGGCACCTATGCGACGGCCGGCTCGGGCTCGTCGTCGGGCTCGTCGAAGAGCGCGGCCAAGAGCGCCAAGACCGAGGTCGCTGCTGCCGAGGCCCCGAAGGCCGATGAGCCCGCGGCCGTCGAAGAGGCTCCCGCGCCCGCTCCCGTTGCTGCAGCGCCCGCGAAGAAGGGCAAGACCGCCAAGGGCGGCGCGAAGAAGAAGAAGTAACGCCCTCGAGCGCGCGGCCATCCGCTCGCGCAGAGTGTTGAATCGGTTGAGCATCGGCCGCCCGCCAGTCGTGCACCTTCCGATGCTCAACCTGTTCAGCGCTCTGCGCTCGAGGCGACTCCGTCGACGCTGCTGATCTGAGGTCGTGTGCCGTCCGCGCGGAAGCGCGCGAGGTCGAGATGGAAGTGGTTCTTGTGGTGCGCGTCGAAGAACGGCGTGAGCACGTGCGAGAAGACGTCCTCGTCGTTCGCTCGGCGTGAGACGGCGCGCAGGAACGACGCTGCGGGCTTCGCTGGCGGCGCATCGCCGGTGTCGAAGTCGCGGAGCACCTCGATGCTCTTGCCGTTCTTCAGCGCAAAGCCGCCGATGTCGATCGCGTTCGCGTAGCTGTGCTCGCTGACCCAGCCCGGATACGCCGCCATCTCGCGGCAGTTGTACGTCCCGAGCTGGTCGATGCGGACGACCGGCGACCCGAGCTGATCGACCGCCTCCTTCTGGAGGATGCGCTCGAACGATGCGAGCGCGAGGGCCATCGCGCACGTGAGCAGCGGCGCGGCGTTGTAGGCGATGTTGCCCGGACCGCGCAGGTAGGTGACGACCTGCGGAGCGCCGCACGTGATCTTCGCCCGACCTGCGACGTGCACCGGGAGGGTCGCGAGCTTGAACTTCACGCCTGCGGACGTGAGCTCGGATTCGCAGTCGGCGTACGGATCGGGCGGGCCGATGACGTAGTCGTCGGCGGGATCGAGGTTGGCGTACGCGCCGGGGCGGCGGACGGGGGCGGGTGCGGGCGCGGGTGTGGGCGCGGGCGCGGGTGCGGATGCGAGGGCGGAAGCGAGAGGGGGTGCGGAAGCGACGGCGGGTGCGGGTGCGGGTGCCGGAGCAGGAGCCGGGGCCGGAGGGAGCGATGGGGAGCACGCGAGGAGGAGCGCGAGCGTCATGGGGGTCGCGCGGAGGCTCGCGGTCATCCTTCGACGATAGCGCTCGGGACCAGGATCGACAGGCACGTGACGCAGCCTTCGGCCTTCGCGAACTCCGAGAGGTCCACGGCATCGACCTCGAAGCCGCGCGCGCGCACGAGATCCAGCGTGCGCGGATGCGCGGCGCCCATCAGCACGCGCTCGCCGACCAGCGCCACGTTGGCGGCATCCGGCTCGCCGTCGGCCACGTGCAGCACCGTGAATCCAGCCAGATCGCGCGCGTCGAGCCAGCGTGGGCTCACGAGGAGCGTGCCGTCGGGAAGCGCGGTGCACGCCGTCTTGAGGTGCAAGCACCCGTCGACGGCCACCGTGCGCACCTCGTAGCCGAAGCG
>JAYTZB010000057.1:0-4044 GCA_043742085.1 Polyangiaceae bacterium | reverse complement strand
GCGCGTAGTGCGGCGCTTGCGGGTTGCCGTACGGCGCAGCCGCCGGGCCCCATGCCGGAGGCACCGGAGGTTGCGGTTGCATCGGCGCGGTCTGCTGCGGTGGGTGCGCGACCGGCGGCGGCGGCGGGGCATAGGGCGAAGCCGCCGCGATGTTGGGCACCGACGAGATGCGCTGCGGATCGGCGACCGGCATCGCGCCCGCCGACGGCGCGCCGGTGGACTTGGCGACGGGGCTCACCGGCGAGGGAGGTGACCCAACCGCGGACGCCGGTGAGCCGGGACGCGGCGCCGTGCCGGGCGGGAACGCGCCGAGCATCTGCGTGCGATCCTGGCGCTTCGACGCCGCCGCGGGCGCGCCGGCACCCGAAGGCGCACCGCCTGCCGCCGCTGCCGCTGCCGCTGCTGCCGCGAGCGCTGCCGCGGGATTCGCCGCGCTCGGCATCATCTGCGTGCCCGCCACCGGGCTGCGCTTCATGCCGCCGCCGTGGGAGGAGGGATCGTGCTCGGGATGCGTGATGACGCCGACGAGCCCGGCCGCCACCGCTGCGGTCGACGCGGGCCCGCTCGTCACTGCGTTCTCGAATGCGCCGCGCGACGAGTTGACGTTGCTCACCGCCAGCGGAGACACCAGCGGTGCCGCCGCCGGATCGCCCACACCCTTCGTGGTCGAGCCGAGCTCGGACGGGATCGATGGCGGCGGCGGCGGACCGTAGTCCGGCGCCTTCTGCCGGTTCGTCACCGGTCCCGCGGTCTGCGCGAACGGATTCACCTGCGATGCCGGCGCGGGCGCGTACTGGATCGAGGGGCTGCTGCCGGGGTTCGACGCGCTGTTGCCCGAGCCCGGGGTCGAGCCGGGTGCCGATCCTGGCGCACCCGGTACGCGTCCCGACATCACGGGAGCGAGCCCCGTCGAAGCGGCGGGCGAGCGCGGATCGCCTGCGGGGGCGCCGCACGCCGCGCAGAACTTCCGCGAGCCGATGAGCTCGGCGCCGCACTTCGCGCAATGAGTCATTGGACAGTGTCCATGTTCGGACAGTCGTGCCGACGATACAAGGGCATCACTCGCGAATCAGGCTCTCTTGCGGTGAACCGACATCTCCGCGGGAAACCCGCCCATGTCGACCGTGAATGCGTGCTCGAGGACGAGACCGGCGCTCTCGGCGCGGGCGTGGAGCTTTTGCGGGTCCGGGGCGGCCCACACGAGGGCTCCGCCCGGCACGAGGATGCGCGCCGCGTGGTCGACGAAGCGCTCGAGCAGCTCGCCATGGGTGCCGCGCTGGACGCGGCGGCCCATGGGCGGATTCGTCACGATGAGCGTGACGCCCTCCGGCGCGTACGTGGTGGCATCGGCGACGACCAGCGTGGCATCGGCGATCCCCGCGGCGCTGAGGTTCGCGCGCGCGGCATCGATGGCAGCGCGCTCGAGGTCGGTTCCGATGAGCGCCCGGTAAGGACCAAGACGCGCGCGCTCGACGAGCTCGGCGCCCGCGCCCACGAACGGATCCCACACCACGTCGTCGGGCCGCGGCGGCACGAGGCGAGCGAGCGCGGCGGCGATCGTCGGATGCGATGACGCTGACACGGTCGCGCCGCGGTACGAGAAGCGATCGTCGACGAACCCGCGCGGGACGAGCTCGATCGACACGCGATCGGGGTGATCGTCGACGATCACCTCCCACGTGCTCTCGGTGGGATCGTTGACGAGCTCGGTCGTGGCGGCGGCGACGAGCTCGGCGCAGCGCCACGCGAGCGCGCGCCGATGACCGCCGTGCGTCCAGGCGAGGCGAAAGCGGATCGGGCCTCCGTCGGTGAGCGTGAACGCGCGGAAGATCGCGAGCGCGCGGGGATCGGTGATGGCGCGCACGATGGTCGCCGCGAGCTCCTCGCCGTCGCCGCTCTCACTGCCCTTGGCGGCGCCGCCGGGCTTGCTGTTCCTGCGGACCTGCGTGGGGTCGAGCGGAAAGCCGACGTCGATCGCGGTGCGGATCGCCGTGGCCTTGGCGAGCGGTCCCGTGAGCCGCGCATCGACGAGCCCGGGGCCGGCGACGCGCGGGCGCCAGTCGTCGCCGAGCTCGGCGCGCACGATCTCCTCGAGACCGGTGCGCGTGTGGAAGCGAATGGCGATCGGTCCTTCGGCGGCGCGTGCGATATCGATCGCGCCGGGTCGCTCGCGCGCGGCCGAGCGATCGATCATCAACGTCGCGCGGGTCGCGCTCTGCGCGAGCCCTTCGCTGGCGGTGCTGGCCAGCCGATCGCGCGCCGCCTTCGAGCCGACCTTGCCGAGCGCGTCTGCGAGCGCGCGTCGATCGTCGTCACCGCGTGCGGCATCCCACGCGTCGAGGAGCGCGCGCTCCATGATCTCGCGCTGCCCGGCATCCTTCGGTCGCAGCTTGCCGAGCGCGCGCGCGGCGGTGTGGCGGGTCTTCGGGTCGGCATCGGCGAGCGCACCGATGAGCCACGTGCGCACCTCCGTCTCGCTGTCCGGCTCCCCGGAGCCGCTGCTCTCGCTCGCGATGCGGCCGAGGAGACGCGCCAGGCGTCCACGGGCGGGCCGCGTCGCGGTGGCGAGCACGGCGATCGTCTCCTTGACGATGCGCCCGGCGAAGCGCTTCTCGATCCGGAGGACGGCGCGCTCCGTGGCGCGCGCAAGATCCTCGTCGTCCTCGCCGAAGAGGCCGAGCAGAGGGCCGAGGTCACGGATCCCCGGCGTATAGCCGGCGTCCCGTACGCGGACAGCCAGCTCGGCAGGCCCGCCAGGAGCGCCAGCATCGGGGGAAGTCGCCATGATCCCCTTGGTTTACACCGTTTTTCCGTTGTGCGTAACCGCCGGCCTTCCTCGCGCGTACTCTTCTTCGAGGAACGACGTTGAGCCGCAAAGACCACTCCAGCGATCCCCTGCTCGGTGACACCATCGAGCGCGCGTTTGCGCCGTCGATGAGCCGTCGCGCGTTCGTACGCTCCGCCACGGTCGGAACGGTGATCATCGCCCTCGGCGGTGCGGGCTACTGCCTCGCCGGCGAAGAAGAGGAGAAGAAGGCGCGCGCGACCAATCGTCCCGACGGTCGGCCCCGCCTTCCCCCGAGCCAGTACCTCCTGAATCGCATCCGCCCCATGGGGGGCCAGGAAGGTGACCCGAGCCCGGGCGGCTGGCGCCTCCAGGTCTCGGGCGAGGTCGAGCAGCCCTTCACCATCGACATGGCGGAGCTGCTCAAGATGAACCAGGTCGAGCAGACCTCCGACGTGCACTGCGTGACGAAGTGGACTGTCCTCGACTCCAAGTGGACCGGCGTGAAGCTCGCCGACCTCGCGGCTCGCGCGAAGGTGAAGCCGTCGGCGCGTCACGTCATCTTCGAGGCCTTCGGCGGCTACACCTCGAACGTGCGTCTCGCCGAGGCGCTCGCGCCGAACGTGCTCATCGCGCACAAGTACGAAGGGGCGCCGCTCGCGCGGTCGCATGGCGCGCCGGCGCGCGTCATCGTTCCCGACCTCTACTTCTGGAAGAGCTCGAAGTGGATCACGGGCGTGCGCTTCGTCTCCAGCGACAAGCCCGGCTACTGGGAGACGCGCGGCTATCACAATCACGCCGACCCCTGGAAAGAGGAGCGGTATGGCTGAAGCCACGGCGCCGCCGGCCAAGAAGAAGAAGCCGCAGCACTGGCGTCCCTGGCTCCGCGCGATGCATCGCGACATCGGATATGTCTGCGTCGGGCTCACGTTCGTCTACGCGCTCTCCGGTCTCGCGGTGAATCACCTGACCGACTGGAGCGACGGCGACGCGAGCTTCAAGACGTACTCGATGACCCACGAGATGGGTCCACTGAAGGGCGAGGACCAGGCGGTCGCCGACGAGCTGCGCAAGCGTCTCGCGATCGACGAGAAGCCGAAGGAGCTCTATCGCCCGGTGCCCGACGAGCTCGAGGTCATCTTCGAGAAGAGCTCGTTGCACGTGAACACCGCGACGGGACATGTGGTCGAAGAGGGCAAGAAGCCGCGCTTCATCCTCCATGTCGCCAACTGGCTGCACCTCAATCGCGGCAAGAAGGC
>JAYTZB010000056.1:0-21210 GCA_043742085.1 Polyangiaceae bacterium | reverse complement strand
GCTCGGCCCGCCGGCGTGCGCGTTTTTTTGCGGCTCGCGCGCTGGCGCTTGCGTGGCCCGAGGAATGCGTGCGTGAGAGGCGTGGGCGACCTTCGAATGACCGTGCCCGGGGGAGGCTCGAGCATCCTGCTCTGTGACGAGGAGCGGGAGAGCGTCGCGCCGCTCGCCGCCGAGCTCGCCGCGCTCGGCCACGAGGTCACCATCGCTTGCTCGTGTGCCGAGGCCTTCGCTGCGGCATGCGCCCACGACTACGACGTGCTCGTGGCCGCGCCGTTCCTGCGTGACGGCGCGACGTTGCTGCTGCCGCGAACGCTCGGCATCCGGCGGCCACGGTTGATGATTCTCGTGACGCGCCTCACGGATCGCCTCTCCGCTGCCGCAGCGCAGCGCGTGGGCTTCGACGTGCAGCTCACGCGCGTGGTCGACGCGTCGAGGCTCGACCGCATCTTGCGCGCGTCGGTGGCGAGGACGGCGGCGCTGCCCGCAGTGACCGCCGGAGAAGAGGCCCCGCCGGCGAGCGAGGTCGGCGCGCGCGGCCCTCATCGACGACGCTGAGCGTCGCGGACCGCTGCGCGGTCGATCACCGCGCTCGGCTGGACGGCGGGCACGAGCCTTCGAGATGGTGGATCAGCGCGGCGAGTGAGTGCGCCGAGTCCAGGTTGCCGACGAACCGCTCCTTCGCACCGGGGCGATTCTTGACGAGCACCGGCGTCGTCGTGATCGGGTCGTCAGCCGCCGCGAGCGGCTCGCGATCGAGGTTGCGGATGATGACCTTCACGCCGGGTGTGCTCACGCCGCGGGCGCTCATGCCATCGAGGACCCGCTGCATGGCGCGTAGCGCGCGGTGCGACTGCTCGGATTCGGTGACGTAGAGCACGAGCTCCACGAGGCTGCGCCCTGCCTTCGATGACGCGGTCAGGCGCTCGCCCGAGTCGGGGGGCTCAGCGAGCGCCGCGGTCACCTCGTCGACGAGCTGCGCGATGCCCAGCGGCTTCTTGAGGACGCGCACGCCTGGCGGTAGGTCGAGCTCGCTGGGGTCGGCGGTATACATCAGCGCGCCGACATCGCGGAGGAGCCCTTCCTCCGAAGCCTCGCGCAGCATCGCGGACCCGCTTGCGCCCTCGAGGTTCTCGTCACTGATCACGACATCGAAGCCGCCCGCGCGCAGCGCGACCATGGCCGCCGCCGCGCTGGGCACGGGCGTGACTTGCCACGCGTGCATGCGAAAGAGTTCTGTGAGCATCTCGCGTCCATCCTGATCGTCTTCGACAATGAGCAATCGCATCTCGGGCTCGACCTTTCGATTATCCGAATCAGCATGACGCATGCCACTGCGGCACCTTGCCGAAGTGCCTGGTAACGCGCCTCGCCATCGAATCCGCGGCGACCGTCGACCGCCGCTCGCGTCGTTTTGTGCCCCCGTGCGCACATCGACGCCACGCTCCAATGCTCGCGCTCACGCGGTCCGTTGGCCAGTCGGCCCGTACCATGGTCTCCTTCATGCTCCTGCTGGGGCGCGTCGCCTTTGCCCCGCTCGAAGCATGCGCGCTCTTCTACCGGTCATCACCACGAGGCGTCCCGATCGCCGCGATCGCGGCTACCTCGCGTGGGTAGCGGTGGCCGGTGAGGTCGCGCACCTCCCGCTCGAGACAGCGCCCATCGACGCGAGCACCCACGTGCTCGAGATCTACGTCGAGGGCTTCGACGAGCCGCTCGTGGTGCTTGCCGATCCCGCGGGAGCGCCGGACGCGACGGGGTTTCCGCTGCGGCTGACGCCGCTCGACGAGGCGCATGCCGACGCGCTTCGGCAGGAGCTCTTCGGCGCTGCCGCCGCCGAGAAAGAGGGCCCACCCGAGAGCCCGCGCGAGACGCCCAGCCTCGGTCCCCTCGCGCCGCCCTTCGCGCCGGCGCACAAGCGAACGTCGACCATCCCTCCACCGCTGAGCACGAGCCACGTCGCGGCGCTCGCGCGAACCACGGGCGGCGGCGGTCCGTCCACCGCATCACGTCGCGCGCCCGGATCGCTCACGGGACGTGCGCTCGCCGAAGGACGCTTCGTCCTCGAGGCGCTGCTCGGTGGTGGCGCGAGCGGTGAGGTCTATCGCGGCGTGCACACCGTGCTGCGCCGCCCGTGCGCCGTGAAGGTCTTGCATCCGAGCCTCCAGTACAGCCAGGACTACTGCGCTCGCTTCTATGCCGAGGCCCTCGCCGCGAGTCAGCTCGACCATCGCAACGTGCTCCGCATCGTCGACTACGGCCAGGAGCCCGACGGCATCCTCTACATCGTCATGGAGCTGCTCGAGGGCAAGAACCTCCAGCAGATCCTCGACGCCGACGGCCCATTGCCCCTGGCGCGGCTCGTCGACGTGGTGTCGCAGGCCTGCGCCGGCCTCGGTCACGCGCACGATGCCGGCGTCGTCCATCGCGACATCAAGCCCGAGAACGTGGTCGTCGTGGAGCGCAAGGACGACGAGGGCAAGAAGACCGAGCTCGTGAAGGTGTGCGATTTCGGCATCGCGCACTGGGTGCCCGAAGAGAGCAACGCGCAGAAGATCCTCGGCGACGACGACGCGACCCTGGTGCGCCTCCCCGACTCGAAGAAGGTGGTCGGAACGCCTGCGTACATGGCGCCGGAGCAGATCCGGAACGAGCCCGTCGACGCCCGTACCGACGTCTATGCGCTGGGCGTCCTCCTCTACGAGCTCGCCACCGGTCACCTGCCCTTCATGAGCGAGCGCCCGATGGAGGTGCTCATGATGCACGTGATGGAGCGGCCGAAGCCGCCGTCGAAGCTCGTCCCGGACATCGACCGCGACCTCGAAGCCCTCATCCTGAAGGCGCTCGAGAAGGAGCCGGCGAAGCGCCACCCCAACGTGCGTGTGCTTCGCACCGAGCTGCGAGACCTCGTCGACGAGGACTGGTCGCAGGGCAGCGGGCAGTTCCGTCGCGTATCGATCAAGAACATCCCCATCGCCACCGACTTCGCGACCGACACCGCCGATGCCCTCGCGACCCTCAGCACGACCGAGGACGCGAGGACGCGTGCGCTCGCGCTGCAGAGCCTCGGCGAGGCGCTGCGCACCGCCGTCCAGAACGGGAACGTGCGGCTCGCGCGGGATCTCCTGGCGTGGCTCGATCAGCGCTTTGCCGATCCCGGCCTTCGTATCGAGGAGCGCGAGGAGCTCGATCGCGCCATTCGTGTGCTGCGCGATCCGGCGCCCGCGCGCGCGTTCGCAGGCCAGCTCCTCAGCGGGAAGATCGAGCGGCCCGACGAGGCGTACCCGATCCTCGCCATTGCCGGGCCAGTCGCCGCGCGATCGCTGCTCGAAGCACGCCGCGCGCAGCCGCCAAGCCTGGAGACGCGCGCGCGGTTCGTCGCGTTCATGCGCGCGACAGGGCCGGGCGCGCTGCCCGTGATCCTGGGCGGCCTCGAGCCGCTCGTCGGACTCTCGTCGCGATCGGACGAGGCGCTCGCGGACGATCTCCTCCGCGCTGCGCCGGACGTTCGCTCCGATCTCGGAGGTGAGCTCGCGGTCCGCTTCGTTCGTCAGGACAAGCCGACGCTCGCCGTCATCGCGCTGAAGGCCACCGTCGCGTTCTGGGGACCGCGCGCTCATGCGCTCCTGCTCGGTGTGCTCGACAGCACCATCGACCCGGTCCGTCTCGCGGCCGTCGAGGCGCTCCAGCGGCTGCGGACCATCGACGACTGGGCCATCGAGCGCCTCGGGCGCATCCTCGTCCTGAACGGTCCCGCCAGCCCGGAGCTCCGTGTCGCCGCGGCGTCGACGCTCGCGCTTGCCCCGTTCGAGAGCCGTACGCGCGTCATCGCCTTCATCCACGAGCGCCTGCTGCCGTCCGGGCAGGGCCTCGTGGGCTCGCTGATCAACAAGGCCTTCGGTCCCAAGGAGGACGGGCGCGTGGTCGTCGCGCTCGCGCGCTCCCTGGTCGCGCTCGACCCGGCGGGCGCCAAGCACGTCCTCGATCGTCTCGTCGCGTCACGCCCCGAGCTCCGCGCCGACATCGACGCCGTCCTCGCCGGTCGCTGAATCGTACGAATTCGACGAGGGGCCCTTAACGAGGCCGCGGCGGCGCCGTTCCCTCGATCGTGGCACTTCACGACGCGAGCGAGACCGATGTCATCCGCTCCCGGAAGCGCCGCAACGTCGCCTGGATCTGCGCGTTCGCTGCGTGGATGACCGCGACGGGCGCCGCGCTCGGCGCGCTCACCGACTATGCGAGCCAGCCTGGCATCGCCGCACGTGCGCCCACCTCCTGGCCGCGAGCGAGCCGCCTCTCGCGAACGCCCGGTCGCGCCACGCTCGTGATGATCGCGCACACGAAGTGCGCATGCACGCGCGCCAGCCTCCACGAGCTCGAGCGCGTCATGACCGACGCCGGCCCGCGCCTCGAGGCGTTCGTCGTCTTCGTCGGCCCCGACGAGGGCAGCGGCGCCGGCGGCCTCCTCGATCTCCGCGCGACCGCGCGCGCCATCCCCAACGTGCGCGTCATCGAGGACTCGACCGAGGCCCGCGTCTTCGGCGCCGCCACCTCCGGTCAGGTCCTCCTCTACGCGAACGACGGCGCGCTCGCCTTCCGCGGCGGCCTCACGGCATCGCGCGGCCACGAAGGTGACAGCGTCGGCGGCGACGCCGTGCGCCGCCTCGTCCAGGGCACCGCCGCCCCGCGCGCCGCCGGCTCCTCGTCTCCCTCCGACCCCGCTCTCGCATCCGCAGTCTTCGGATGCGCTCTCTTCGACAACGCCAAGAAGGACCGATGACCTCCCCGCTTGATCCCGAGATCCCCGCCGCTACGACGGCCGATGTCGCGCTGACCGCTCGCGCCAACGAGCTGCGCGCCCATCATTACCAGAAGATCACGGTCCTGATCGACCGCCTCTTCATGGCGGTGTTCGCCGGCCAGTGGGCGCTCGCGGTGGTCCTGTCGCTGGTCCTCTCGCCGCGCACGTGGGACGGCGCGGCGAGCCAGGTGCACCCGCATGTCTGGTTCGCGATCGGCCTCGGTGGCCTCCTCGCGATCCCTCCGGCGATGCTCGCCTGGTTCCAGCCGGGCAAGCTCATCACGCGTTGCGCGATCGCCGTCGCACAGATGGCGTTCGGCGCGCTCCTCATCCACCTCACGGGCGGCCGCATCGAGACGCACTTCCACATCTTCGGCTCGCTCGCCTTCCTCGCGTTCTATCGCGACTGGCGCGTGCTCGCGGTCGCCACGGCGGTCGTCCTCGTCGACCACATCGGACGCGGTGTGCTCGCTCCGGAGTCCATCTACGGCGTCGCCTCGATGCAGCCGCTCCGCTGGTTCGAGCACGCGGGCTGGGTGGTCTTCGAGGACGTGTTCCTCGTCGTGGGCGCCTGCGTCGTCGGCCAGCGCGAGCTCGCCGCCATCGCGAAGCGCCACGCGCGCCTCGAGCAGAAGGCCGGCCTGGAGCAGGGCATGGCCGAGGCCCAGGAAGCGAGCCGCGCCAAGAGCGAGTTCCTCGCCAACATGAGCCACGAGATCCGCACGCCGATGACGGCGATCATCGGCTACGCCGACCTGCTGCTCGATCCCGAGACGACGCCGACCGAGCGCCTCACCCACATCCAGACCATCCGCCGTAACGGCGAGCATCTCCTCGGCATCCTCAACGACATCCTCGACCTCTCGAAGATCGAGGCGGGCAAGATGACCATCGAGCAGGTGCGCTGCTCCCCGAGCATGATCATCGTGGACGTCGCCTCGCTGATGCGCGTGCGCGCCAAGGAGAAGGGCCTCTTCTTCGAGGTCCACTACCAGACGCCGATCCCCGAGACCATCCAGAGCGACCCCACGCGCATCCGCCAGGTCCTCATGAACCTCGTCGGCAACGCCATCAAGTTCACGGCTTCCGGCGGCATCCGCATCCTCGCCCGCTGCGAGAACGCCGACAGCGCGTCGCCGACGCTCACGCTCGAGGTGGTCGACACCGGCATCGGCCTCTCCGAGCCGCAGGTCGCGCAGCTCTTCCAGCCCTTCGTCCAGGCCGACACCTCCACCACGCGCAAGTTCGGCGGCACGGGCCTCGGGCTCGCCATCTGCCGGCGCCTCGCGCACATCCTCGGCGGCGACATCAGCATCGACAGCTCGCCCGGTCGCGGCAGCTCCTTCCGCCTCACCATCGCGGCCGGCTCGCTCGACGGCGTGAAGATGTTCGAGGAGCTCCACGAGGCCGGCATCCCCGAGACCGGCGTTGCGCTCACCACCGACCAGGCCATCGAGGCGCTCAGCTGCAACGTCCTCCTCGCCGAGGACGGCCTCGACAACCAGCTGCTCATCTCCACCCACCTAACGCGCGCCGGAGCCCGGGTGACCATCGCTGAAAACGGACGCATCGCGATGGAAATGGCGATGGCAGCCCTACTGGCGAAGGAGCCCTTCGACGTAATCCTCATGGACATGCAGATGCCCGAGATGGACGGCTATGCGGCGACCTCCGAGCTCCGTCGCAAGGGTTACACGGGCCCCATCGTCGCGCTCACCGCGCACGCCATGGCCGGCGACCGCGAGCGCTGCCTCGCGGCCGGCTGCTCGGACTACCTCACGAAGCCCATCGGCCGCAGCAAGCTGGTCAGCGCGGTCGCCGAGCATGCCAAGAAGAGCGCGCCCCGCGGCGTCCCCCTCCTGTCCTCCGCCGGCATGGCCGTCGCCTCGGTGCCTGCTCCGCAGCCCGTCGCCGCGCCGGTCACGCCTGCTGCGCCCGTCGCTGTCGAGAGCGGCTCGCGGATCATCGTCAGCGACCTCGCCGACGACGAGGAGATGACCGCGCTCGTCGAGCGCTTCACCAACAACCTCCCGCAGCAAGCGCAGCGCCTCGAAGACGCCGCCCATGCGAACGAGCGCGAGACCATTCGCCGCCTCGCGCATCAGCTCAAGGGCGCAGCCGGTGGTTACGGCTACCCGAGCATCACCACCGCCGCGTCGCGTCTCGAGCAGCAAGCACGCGAGGGCGAGACCTTCGCTCAGGCTCTCGCCGAGGTGTGCGACCTCTGCCGACGAGCACGCGCCCACCACAACAACGAGAGCAACAACGTGACGACGACGACGTCGACGAATTCGACGAGGGCCGCATGAACAAGCAAGATGTCACGACTGCATGTGTGCTCGCCGTGGATGACTCTCCCGAGGTCCATGCGCTCCTCGAGGTCCGTCTCAAGCCCGAGGGCCTGCGCCTCGTCAGCGCCGAGTCGTACGAAGAAGGTCTCGCCCTCGCCATCCAGGTGCAGCCCGATCTCATCCTGCTCGATGTCGACATGCCGGAGCACAGCGGCCTCGACCTGTGCCGCCGCCTCAAGGAAGACCCGACCACCGCGGGCATCCCGATCATCTTCCTCACCGGCTCCAGCGACATCGACACCAAGGTGCACGGCTTCGATCTCGGCGCCGTCGACTACGTCACGAAGCCCTTCCACCCGGCAGAGCTCCGGGCTCGCGTCCGCGCCGCGCTCCGCATGAAGCGCGCGCAGGACATGCTCACGCAGAGGGCCCAGGTCGACGCGTTGACCGGCCTCCGCAACCGCGCATACCTCGACGAGCGCCTCGCTGCGGAGATCTCCGGCAGCGCACGTACCGGTCGCCCGCTCTCGCTCGTCATGATCGACCTCGATCACTTCAAGAAGCTCAACGACAGCTTCGGTCATCCCTTCGGCGACCTCGTCCTCCAGCGCGTCGGCGACCTCCTCGCGCGCTCGCTCCGCCCTTGCGACGTCGCGTGCCGCTACGGCGGCGAGGAGCTCGCGCTCATCCTCACGGACACGACGATGGCCGGCGCGCATTGCGTCGCCGAGCGCATCCGCGAGCAGATCGGGCAGCTCGATCTCGCGCCCAAGGGCAAGCCCGTCACGGTCACCGCGAGCCTCGGCGTTGCGGAGATCCTCGACGTTGCGAGCCGCGGCGGCGAGCTCCGCGCCAGCGCTCTCATCACCGCCGCGGACGGCGCGCTCTATGCGGCGAAGCGCGACGGCCGCGACTGCGTGCGCTTGCACGCGGGTGCCGAGCGCGAGACGCTGGTCCCGGCGCGCGAAAGCGTCAGCCCGA
Source organism: Polyangiaceae bacterium (assembly GCA_043742085.1). GTDB lineage: Bacteria > Myxococcota_A > Polyangia > Polyangiales > Polyangiaceae > Labilithrix. The sequence continues at coordinate 13,140 of JAYTZB010000056.1, read as the reverse complement.
CCCGCCGTGACAGCGTCGCCCCGTCGCGGCGCGAAGGCATCTTGCACATCGTCGCTGCGTGACCGCTGCATGAAGAGGGAATGACCATCAGGCGCTCGGTGTTCACGCCCCGCCCAGCGTGCGCCTCTCGGCTGCGCACGCGTCGCGCGCCTCATGCGACTTCCCGCCCGCACACTGCGACGCGCGATCACCATCGCGATCGTCACCATGGCGATCCTCGCCGGTCTCGCCTCGCTCTCGCTCGTCGGCCTGACGACCGTCCTTCATCGCGCGAGCGTCCGGTCGACCTCCGCGGTGGAGAGCGTGCGTCTCGCGGAGGAGATCCAGCGCGACATCCTTCTCCATGACCGCGTCCACGATCCGGTGACGCGCGCGCACATCGCGACCGGGCTCCGCGAGCGGCTCACGCTGGCGCGCGCTCGCGTCACGTCATCCGAACAGCGCGAGGCGTTGACGGGCGCAACACGTGCCATCGGCGAGTACTTCACGAGCGACGATGCACCGGCACGCGTGGAGGAGGAGGTCGCAGTCAAGCACGCTGCTGCGTTCGTTGCGCTCGAGACGCTCGTGGCCACCAACCTGGACGACGCGCGGCGCGCCTACGCCACCGTCGAGCGCTACGACAGCCTCGCCAACGTGATCGGTATCGGGGTGAGCGTGTCGGTCGCGATCGCTGCGGGCTTCGTGGTGTGGTGGCTCTACGCGCGGGCGCTGCGGCCGCTCGCCGGGCTCGAGCTGGCCATGCGCCGCTTCGGCCGGGGCGAGGTCGACGAGCGCGCGAGCGAGGACGGGCCGGCCGAGCTCGCCGAGATGGCGCGCTGCTTCAACGAGATGGCGACGTCGATCGCGCGGCAGCGCCGGGAGCGGCAGACCTTCATCGCCGGCGTCGCTCACGATCTGCGCAATCCGCTCTCGGTGCTGCGCATGTCCGCCGATCTCGCGCAGTCGGAGGGCCGTCCGCTCGAGATCGGAAAGGCGACCAAGGTCTTCGAGACCGTCCGCCGTCAGGTCGGACGCCTGGAGCGCATGGTCGGCGATCTGCTCGACACGGCGACCGTGGAGGCCGGCAGTCTGCGGCTGCACGTCGACTCCAATGACGTGTGCGCCATCGTGCACGAGGTCGTGGCGCACTACCGGCCGACCACGACCAAGCACGTCATCGACGTGAAGGTCCCCGACGGCGCGATCCAGCTCGACTGCGATGCCATGCGCATCGAGCAGGTCGTCTCCAATCTCGTGAGCAACGCCATCAAGTACTCGCCGAAAGGCTGCCACGTCGGGGTCACTCTGGTCGAAGGCGTCAACGACGTCACGCTCTCGGTCCGCGACGAGGGTATCGGGATGTCCGAGGAGGACGCGGCAATGGCCTTCGAGCCGTTCCGCCGCAGCGCCGCGCTGCGCGATCAGGTGGCGGGCTCCGGGCTCGGCCTGTTCGTGGTCCGGCGCCTGGTGGAGGCGCACGGCGGCACGGTCGAGGTGAAGACCGCCCCGGGGAGCGGGTCCACGTTCGCGGTCCGGCTCCCGCGTTGATTTTATATCGTACCACGATATAGTGCGCCCCCGATGGCCACACGCATCCGCCCCGGCGAGTACGAAGCTCTCGCCGAGATCCGCTACCGTATCCGGCGCTTTCTCGTGTTCAGCGAGGCCAGCGCACGCGAGGTGGGGGTCGAGCCACAGCAACACCAGCTCCTCCTCGCCATCCGAGGTATGCCGGCAGACCAGTCCCTGACCATCGGGCGCATCGCGGAGCGCCTGCAGATCCAGCACAACAGCACTGTCGAGCTGGTGAATCGCTCCTGCGAGAAGGGCCTCGTCGAGAAGCACGCGAGCGCCGGCGATCGCCGAGAGGTGCGCTTGGAGATCACCGCACGCGGCAAGCGCCTGCTCGAGAAGCTCGCGGTCTCGCACCGTACCGAGCTCCGCAACGCCGCGCCCGTGCTCGTCGAAGCTCTGATGGCATTGGTGGCCGACGACAAGCCGGCCGCGACGCGCAGGAAGGCCAAGGCACAGTGAAGGCTTCGCCCCACGAGGAGCTCGGCGACTTCACCACCTCGAAGCGCGTCGTCGCCATCACGCTGCTCGCGGCGGCCATCGGCGTGCTCAGCGCGTTCGTCGCGGTGGTCCTCCTGCGGATGATCGCGTTCTTCACCAACCTCTTCTTCTTCCAGCGGCTGGGCACCGAGAACGTCTCGCCGGCGACGCATCATCTCGGGCTCCTCGTCGTGCTCGTCCCGGTGGTCGGCGCGCTGCTCATCGGCCTGATGGCGCGCTACGGCTCGGAGAAGATCCGCGGCCACGGCATTCCCGAGGCCATCGAGGCGATCCTCCTCCGCGGCAGCCGCGTCGAGCCACGTCTCGCGCTGCTCAAGCCCATCGCGTCGGCCATCTCGATCGGCTCCGGTGGCCCGTTCGGCGCGGAGGGCCCGATCATCATGACCGGCGGCGCGTTCGGCTCGCTCGTGGCGCAGCTCTTCTCGCTGACGAGCGCCGAGAGGAAGACGTTGCTGGTGGCCGGCGCCGCGGCCGGCATGTCGGCGACGTTCGACGCGCCGCTCGCCGCCACGCTCCTCGCCGTCGAGCTCCTGCTCTTCGAGTGGAAGCCGCGGAGCTTCGTGCCCGTCGCCATCGCGTCTGCCGCGGCCGCGTGCGTGCGTCCGCACCTGCTCGGTCATGGACCGCTCTTCCCGGTCACCGCGCACACGCCTTCGATGTCGTGGACGGTCGTCGGCGGCTGCATCGCCTGCGGCATCGCGGCAGGGGCGATGTCGGGCCTCCTCACGAAGGGCGTCTACTTCTTCGAGGACGCATTCCTGAAGCTGCCGATCCACTGGATGTGGTGGCCCGCGATCGGTGGTCTTGCCATCGGCATCGGCGGTGTCATCGAGCCTCGCGCGCTCGGTGTCGGCTACGACGTCATCGAGCAGCTGCTCGCCGGCGAGCTGATCGGACGCGTTCTGCTCGTGCTGATGGTCGTGAAGGCGACCATCTGGATGATCTCGCTCGGCTCGGGCACGTCGGGCGGTGTACTGGCGCCGCTGCTCATCATGGGGGCTTCACTCGGAGGCCTCGAGGCGCTGGTGCTGCCGCACGTGGGCCCCGGATTCTGGGCCCTCGTGAGCATGGCCGCGATCCTCGGCGGGACGATGCGCTCGCCGCTCACCGGCATCGTGTTCGCGCTGGAGCTCACGCACGACTGGGGCATCACGCTGCCGCTGCTCGTCGCCGTGCCCGTCGCGCATGCCTTCACGGTGCTCGTCCTCAAGCGATCGATCCTCACCGAGAAGGTGGCGCGTCGCGGGTTTCATCTCAGCCGCGAATACGCCACCGACCCGCTGGAGATCCTCTTCGTGCGTGAGGTGATGAAGACCGACGTGGTGGTCCTGCCCGCGACGACGACGCGTGCCGAGCTCCTCGCCGCGCTCGACGGCGAGCCCAAGCTCCGGCCGCTGTTCTACGTGGTCGACGGCGCAAAGAAGCTCGTGGGTGTGATCACGCGGTCTTCCCTGGAATCGTGGATGATGGGCCGCGCGCCGGACAGCTCGTCGGATGTGAACGCGTCGCTCGCGGCGACGCTGGGGGAGGTCGCGAAGAAGGCGGTGGTCGCGCATGCCGACGAGCCGCTGCGTGCCGCCGTCTCGCGCATGGCAAAGACCGGTCGCACGTGGCTGCCGGTGGTCGCGCACCGGGACCACCGGGAGATCGTCGGAGAGATCACTCTCGAGGTGACGCTCATGGCGCGCAATCGCCACCTCGAGGAAGAAGAGCGCCGCGAGATCGTCTTGCCGCTCACCGCGATGCTTCCGGCGTGGCTGCGGAAGCGCCCGCCCTAAGACCAGCGCTCGGAGCTAGAGTGGTGAGCGTTCGCGTGAAGGAGCTCGCCCTCGTCTTCCTCAAGCTCGGCACGACCGCGTTCGGCGGCCCGGCTGCGCACATCGCGATGATGGAGGACGAGCTCGTGCGTCGGCGGGCGTGGCTGACGCGCGCGGAGCTGCTCGATCTCGTCAGCGCCGCGTCGCTGATCCCCGGCCCGAGCTCGACGCAGGTTGCGATCTACATCGGCTATCGCCGAGGAGGCTGGCGCGGCCTCCTGCTCGCCGGGCTCTGCTTCATCATGCCCGCCGCGCTCATCGTCACGGCGATCGCCTGGGCCTACGTCCGCTTCGGACGCTTGCCCGCGGTGGGCGGTGCGCTCTACGGGGTGAAGGCAGTCATCATCGCGGTCGTCGCGCAGGCCCTCGTCGCCTTCGGAGCGACGGCGCTGCGGTCGAGGTGGTTGCTGGTGCTCGGCGTGGGAGCAGCGATCGCGAGCCTGTCGGGTGTGTCCCCGTTGCAGGTCCTCGTCGCTGCCGGCCTGACGTGCGCCGTCGGACCGCTCGTGCAGCGGAAGGGAGGAGGCGCGGCTTCGCTGCTGTGGCCGGGCGCGCTCGGCGCGCTTGGTCCGTCAGCCGGCGCGGCCGGCGGCGCGGCGACGACCATCGCGCCGGTCGGGCTCGCGAAGCTCTTCCTCGTCTTTCTGAAGCTCGGAGCCATCGTCTTCGGCAGCGGCTACGTGCTGCTCGCGTTCCTGCGCGCCGATCTCGTGGACCGGACGCACTGGCTCACCGAATCTCAGCTCGTGGATGCCGTGGCGGTCGGCCAGGTCACGCCGGGTCCAGTCTTCACGACCGCGACGTTCATCGGGTACGTCGTCGCCGGCGTTCCCGGCGCGATCATCGCGACCGTCGGCATCTTCCTGCCGTCGTTCGTGCTCGTCGCCGCGAGCGGTCCGCTGATCCCGCGGCTGCGGCGCTCTCCCGTGGCCGGGGCATTCCTCGACGGCGTCAACGTCGCGTCACTCGCCTTGATGGGCGTCGTCGGCGTGCAGCTCGCGCGAGCCTCGATCGTCGACGTTCCGTCGGCCGCGCTGGCGCTGCTATCGGGCGTCGCGCTCTTCCGCTGGCGGGTCAACTCGGCGTGGCTGGTCGTCGCCGGCGGCGGGCTCGGTGCGCTCGTGCAGTGGCTGCGCTGATCGGACGCCGGCCTGGAGGCCAGCGGTGCCCAGCCCGAAGGGCGTGCTTCGCGCTGATGCGATAGGGAGACTTCATGGGGGGAGCCCCCTGCATGAGCGATCTCCGCGGTCGGCTCGTGACCGAACGATTAAGCTTTCTTGAAGATCGCGCGCCGTCGCGGGTCGGCTTTTTTTATCGAATCTCGTATTCGCGCATGGCTCCCCGACAGCGCCCGACGCGCGCTGGGCCCGTGATTTGCGGCCGCGCGCGCCCGCGCTTCCCAACCATGCACCGAGCCCACGCTGGTTACGCAAGCTTAATGGCCGCGTCACGTGCCGCCGGCAGCGAAGTGGGAAGCTCGCGGTCCACCAATGCTCGAACGTCTGATCGATCTCGCCGTCACGCGGCGAGTCGCCACGCTCTTCCTCAGCGCGGCGTTCGTGGTCTTCGGCATCTTCACCTTCGAGAAGCTGAAGATCGAAGCGTTCCCGGACGTCACGAACGTCCAGGTCATGGTCATCACGCTCTACCCCGGCCAGGCCGCGGAGGAGGTGGAGAAGCAGATCACGATCCCCGTCGAGCGCGCCCTCGTGGGAGTGCCGAACGCCCTTGTGCAGCGCTCGATCACGTCCTTCGGCCTGTCGCAGGTCGTCGTGACGTTCGAGGACGGCGTCGACATCTACTTCGCGCGCCAGCAGATCGCCGAGAAGCTGCGCGACGCCGACGTCCCGGACGGGGTGACGCCGACGCTCGGCCCCAACGACACTCCGGTCGGCCAGGTCTACCAGTACACGCTCGAGAGTGATCACCACACGCCGAGCGAGCTGCGCAGCTGGCAGGACTGGGTGGTCTCGAAGCAGCTCAAGGCGGTCCCCGGCGTCGCCGACGTGGTCAGCTTCGGCGGGTTCCAGAAGGAGTGGCACGTCCTGGCCGACCCGGCGCGGCTCCGCTCGCAGGGCCTCGCGCTCAAGGACCTCATCGACGCCGTCACCGCCTCGAACGGCGCCACCTCCGGCGGCTATTTGCCATTCGGCGAGAGCGAATTCGTGATTCGCGCCCGCGGCTATCTCAAGACGCCCAGGGATATCGAGAATACGGTCATCACCGTCCAGAACGGCACTCCGGTCCTCGTGCGAAACGTGGCGCGCGTCGTCGAGGGCTACACCCCGCGCCGCGGCGCGGTGGCACGAGGCGACGCCGACGACTCCATCGAGGGAACCATCCTCCTGCGCCGCGGAGAGAACCCGCGCGACGTGCTCGACGGCGTCCACAAGGACATCGACCGCATCAACCGCGACGTGCTGCCGAAGGGCATGCGGATCTCCGCGTTCTACGACCGCACGCGCCTCGTCGACACCACGCTCGACACCGTCTCGCACAACATGCTGGAGGGCGCGGCGCTGGTCGCGCTCATCCTGTGGCTGTTCCTGCGCGCGTTCCGCGGATCGCTCATCGTCGCCATCACGATGCCGCTCGCGCTGCTGACCGCGTTCGTGGGCCTCTATTACGCAGGGGTTCCAGCGAACTTGCTGTCGATGGGCACCATCGACTTCGGCATCCTGCTCGACGGCGCCGTCATCCTCGTGGAGAACACGTACCGGCACCTCTCCGAGGAGAAGGTGGCGCCGGACGACGTGCCGAAGGTGGTCGCCAAGGCCGCCAAGGAGGTCCTGCGGCCCATCCTCTTCTCGATGTCGATCATCATCGCGGCGATGATGCCGATCTTCACGCTCGAGCGCGTGGAGGGCCGGATCTTCCGCCCCGTCGCGCTGACGTATGCCTTCGCGCTGGGCGGCGCGCTCCTCTTCACGCTCACCGCCGTCCCCGCGCTCACCGCAGTGCTCCTCCGCAACGAGAAGGTGAAGGAGGTCGAGCCCGAGTTCCTCGTCTTCCTGAAAGCTCGCTATCTGACGGCGTTGCGACTGGCCCTCCGATATCCGATCACCACGCGAATCGGTGGATTCGCGATTCTCTTCTTCGCGCTCTCGCTGATACCCAAGCTCGGTACCGAGTTCCTGCCCGAGATGAACGAGGGTGACATCCACGTCACGGTCACCATGCCGAGCGCGGTCTCGCTCCAGCGCGGCGCCGAGGTCCTCAAGGAGGTGCGCGTCTCGCTGCTCCGCTTTCCCGAGGTGAAGGACGTGCTCACCGAGCAGGGCCACCCGGAGGACGGCACCGACGACGAGGCGCCCAATCAAGCCGAGACCTTCGTCATCATGAAGCCGCAGAAGGAGTGGCACTCCGGGAGGTCGAAGGAGCAGGTCGTCGATGCCATGCGCGAGGAGCTCACCAAGCGCCCCGGCGTCACCTTCAACTTCAGCCAGCCCATCAAGGACCGCGTCGAGGAGTCCATCTCCGGGATCCGCGGGCAGATCGTGGTCAAGATCTACGGCGACGACCTCACGCTCATGCAAGCCAAGCTCGAGGAGGTGAAGCGCATCATCACCGCCACCAACGGCGCGCGCGACGTCGAGGTCTACCGCGCCGGACGCGCGCAGCACATCGTCTCGGACATCGACCGCGATGCCATCGCGCGGCTGGGGCTCCAGGTGCGCGTGGTGGAGGACGTCCTCGAGAGCGCCTTCGGCGGCAAGCTGGCGACGTTCCTGTGGGAGGCCGAGCGCAAGGTCGGCGTGCGGGTGAAGCTGCCCTCCGAGGAGGAAGGCGACGCGCATGCCGTGGGCACCCTCGAGATCCCGTTCGGCGCCGCCCGCGTCCCGCTCTCGAGCCTCGCGAAGGTCGGAATCGACGCCGGCCGCACGCAGATCAACCGCGAGCAAGGAGGCCGCTTTCTCGCCCTCAAGACCAACATCGAGGGCCGCGACATGGGCTCCTTCGTCGACGAGGCGCAGCGGCGCGTGAAGGCCGACGTGCCGCTCCCCGAGGGCTACTACATGACGTGGGGCGGCGAGTTCGAGAACCAGCGCCGCGCCATGCGCCGGATCATGGTCATCGTCCCGATCTCGATCCTGGTCATCTTCGGTCTCCTCTATCTCACGTTTCGATCGGCGCTCCCCGCCATCGTCGTCCTGCTCGACGTGCCGTTCGCGATGGTGGGCGGCGTCTTCGCCCTCTACCTCACGCATACCGTGCTGAGCGTGTCGGCCGCGGTGGGCTTCATCACGCTGTTCGGGGTGGCGGTCATGGACGGCGTGCTGCTGATCACCTACGTGCGTCAGGCGCGCGAGAAGCACGGCGGCGACGCCCAGCACGCCATCATCGAGGCGGTCTCGCAGCGCCTCAGGCCCGTGCTGATGACCGCGATGCTCGCCTCACTCGGCCTCTTGCCGGCGGCGCTCTCACACGCCATCGGCTCCGACACGCAGCGTCCGTTCGCCATCGTCATCATCGGCGGGCTCATCTCGTCGACGCTCCTCACGCTGCTCCTCCTGCCCACGCTCTACGAGCTGTTCGACAACTGGTTCGGTAGCGGGCGCGAGAAGCGACGCGACGCTCGACGCGCGCGGCGCGGGGAGGTGCGCACGTGAGGCGGCTCGCAGCGGCGCTCTTCGCGGCGCTGGTCCTGCTCGGGTCCGAGCGGGCGTCACGCGCCGAGGGCGGGATGACCGTCGATCAGGCGGTGACCATCGCGCTCCAGCGAAATCGCGACGTGCTCGCCACCAAGTTGGATATCGAGGCCGCGCAGATCGACAAGATTGCAGCGTCGGTATATCCGAATCCCGTATTCAGCTATACGGCCGGCAACGTGGTGGTGGGGAACGGCAATCCCCAGGACAAGGGCGCCGATCCCACACCGCTCTCGCAGCTCGTGCACACCGTGGGCGTCAGCGAGATCGTCGACATCTGGAACAAGCGGGGCGCTCGCATCCGCGCCTCCGAACGAGGGATCGAGCACCGCCGTCTCGTCGTCGAGGACGTGCTCCGCGAGATCGCCTACGCGGTCCGGGCGGCCTTCGCGGATCTCACGCGCGAGCAGCTCGAGAACGAGCTCGCCCGCACCATGAAGTCTCGTTACGACGAGACCATCCGCATCTCGGGCGCGCGCTTCCGCGCCGGTGAGATCTCGGAGGCCGAGCTCCGCAAGATCGAGCTCGAGGGCCTGCGTTACCAGAACGCCGTCATCGACGCCGACACCGAGCTCGACCTCTCACGGTCGCGGCTCGCCGTGCTGCTCGGCCTGGGCTCGGCGGCGGAGCTGCCGGGGCCGGCATTCATGCCCAACGAGCCACGCAGTGCGCCGTCGGTGGCCGCGCTCGTCACCCATGCGCTCCAGGATCGGCCCGACCTCCGCGCGGCGACGCAGGGCCGCGAGCTCGCCGGGGCGACGCTCGAGCAGGCGAAGCGGGAGGCCTATCCTGACATCTCACTGGGGGTCGCCTTCACGCACAGCGAGTTCCAGATCTCCGGCGACAACCCCAACGCGGTCGCCCTGACGCTGTCGCTTCCCCTCCCCGTGTTCGACCGCAACCAGGCCAACATCGCGCGCTCCCACAACGATGCGAAGCGCTTCGAGAACGACGTCGCGCGTCTGGAGCTCCAGATCCGCCAGGAGGTCACGCAGTCGGCGCGGCGCCTGGAGCGCGCGTCGAGCCTGCTCGACATCTACGAGCAAGGCGGAATGCTCGACCGCGCCGACAAGGCGCTCAAGGTGGCGGAGAGCTCGTACCGGGCCGGGTCGAGCTCGCTGATCGAGCTCCTCGAGGCGCAGCGAACGTTCATCGACACCCGCGCGCAGTACCTGCGTGCCCAGCACGACTATCGACAAGCCGTCATCGACGTCGCTCACGCGACCGGAAGAAGAATGCCATGAAGCACGCGCACCCCCCGACTCCGCACCGCCTCGCTCTCTCGCTCCTCGCCCTCTCGGTGTGCGGCGCGTCGGGTTGCTCCGATCGGGTGAAGGCCGCGGCTGCCAGCGGACCGCAGAGCACGCAGGAGGGGCTGACGCTCGAGCCCTCGAGCGCGGCCCTGAAGTTCGTGAAGATCGAGGAGCTCGTGCCGAGCGATGCGGCGCCCAACGTATCGCTCACCGGTCGCATCACGTTCGACGAGGACCGCACCCAGCGCGTGGCGACCCCCATCGACGGCCGCGCAACCGCCATCCTCGTGAAGCTCGGGGACCGCGTGAAGCCCGGACAGTCGCTGATCGAGCTGAGCTCGCCGCAGGTCGGCCAGCTCCAGGCAGACGCGCAGAAGACGCAGCAGGACCTCATGGTGGCGCAGAAGACCGTCGACCGTGTGCACAAGCTGAAGGTCGACGGCGCGGTCTCCGAGAAGGAGGTCGGCCAGGCGGAGGCCGATCTCCAGAAGGCGAAGTCGGACGTCGGCCGCACCGCCGCGCAGCTACGATCCATCGGAATTTCCGCGTCGGATCCTGCCGTGGCGGTGTCCATTCGCGCGGCCGTCGCGGGTACCGTCGTCGAGCGCAACGTCCTCGTCGGCCAGGAGGTCCGCGCCGACGCCACCACGCCGCTCATGACGGTGACCAACCTCGATACGGTCTGGGTCAATGCCGACGTCTACGAGCAAGACCTCGGCCTCGTCAGCTCCGGCGCCGTCGTCGACGTGCGCGTGCCCGCGTATCCCGGCGAGCGGTTCGCGGGCACGGTCGCGCACCTCGGCGACGTGGTCGACCCCACCAGCCGCACGGTGAAGCTGCGCTGCGTGGTCCCGAACCCTGGCGGCAAGCTCAAGCCCGAGATGTTCGCGAAGGTCGCGCTCGCCGACACCAACGGCAAGAAGGTCCTCGTCATCCCCGCCCGCTCGGTGCTCAACGAGGCCGGCAAGATCCGGGTCATCGTCGTCGAGGGGAACGTGTTCCGCCCCGTCAACGTCGAGGTCGGCCCCGAGGTCGAAGGGCGTGTGCGCGTCCTCAGCGGGCTCGAGGCGGGGGCCAAGGTCGTGACCGACGGCGCGCTCTTCCTGAAGCACGACATCGACAACAAGTGATCACTTCGGTGGCGGCACGGCCCCGCGCATCACCGCGGCCACGCTGAGCAGCCCGGCGACGGCTGCCTCGATCCCGCCGCGCGTGGCGAGCCTCTCCGCGAACGCGTAGAGCTGGTCGGCGTTCTGCAAGGTGCTCACCTTCAGGGCCGCGAGCGTCTCCGCGTGGACGCGCGTGCCGCGCTCCGGCCCGAGCACGCGCGTGAGCTTTCCCGCGGCAAGCGCCGTGAGGTCATCCGCGTTGGACGTGGGGACGGGCTCTATCACGGGCTCGGTCAGGCCTTCGTACCGAGCTTCGTACTCAGCGCAGCGTCCCGTTCCCCGCGCATGTCGACCAGTGCCTTCTCGACGGCGCGGCTCTGCTCGACGACGTCGGCGGCCATCGCCTCTGCTGCGGAGCGGGCCATCTCGGCGGCGCCGTAGAGGCGCGCGTTGTCCACCGCGACGGCGACGCGGTGGGCCAGCTCCACGGCAAAGCTGAGATCGCGTGCACTATACAATTTTACCGACTCGGAGGTGACGAGCGTGATCGCGCCGATGGTCCGATCGCGCACCGTCAGCGGAACGCACATCGTGGAGCGGAGCCCGAGCGATCGCGCCACCTCCAGGATCTCCTTGTCGGAGATGGATGCGACGAGGAGCTCGTCGGTGACCTCTTCGATGACTTCGGGCGTGCCGCTCCGGAGCACGGCGTAGACGCCGTACGGGTCGTCGGGCTTTGGCGGGGAGCGCTTCCAGAGCTCCCACGCGAAGGCCACCTTCGACGGATCGACGTGCGCGACGGCGTGGCGATCGAGGCCGCCGCCCTCGGCGACGAGATCGATCGCGCACCAGTCGGCCATCTGCGGGACGAGCAGCTTCGCGACGTCGCTCAGGGTCTGGCGGAGATCGAGCGACGTGCCGAGCACGCGGCTCGCCTCGACGAGGTGGTGCTGCTCGTTCTCACGCGTGCGCTGCTCGTCGACGTTCGTTGCCGTGGCGACCCAGGCGGCGACGTGACCGTGCTCGGAGCGCAGCGGCACGACACGCGCGACGTGCCAGCAGTAAACGCCGTCCGCGGCGCGACGCAGGCGATACCCGACCTCGAACGCGGCTCTGGTCGCCGTGGCCTCCGCCATCGCGGTCTGGAAGAGATGCAGATCGTCGGGATGGACGAAGGTCGCGGCTCCGACGCGCAGCGTCTCCGCGAGATCGAGGCCGGTGTACGCGGTCCACTGGGCATTGAAGTAGGTGGGCACACCCTGGGCGTTCATCGTCCAGACGATGTGCGGGATGGCATCGGCGAGACGCGCCATCTCGATGAGCTGCGCGCGGAGGTTCGTGACCTCGGCGGCGAGCTCTTCCCGAGAGAGGTTCGCGAGGGGATCGTTGGATGCAGTCATGGGCTCTGGGGACGAGGACACGAGGGCACGAGGGCACGAGCTTAGCCCGTTCCTGCCGAGCCGCATTGCGGCCACGCGCCGCGGTTCTACTCTCCCGAACTGCCGAACTGCGTCCGTCATCGTTTTTCGTGGATCTGCCATGATGGAAAGGTAACGAGGGGTGTGCGCGCGAACGCGTGCGAGGGGGCAACATGGCGATTCCGACCGAGCCGATCGGCAGCATTCCGCGACCGCCGGCGCTCATCGACGCGGTGGCCGCGAACGGCGGCAACGCCGACGATCCGGCGCTCGAGCCGCTCTTCGACGCGGCGATCCGCGACACCATCGCGCGCTTCGAGGAGACTGGCTCTCCCGTAGTCAGCGACGGCGAGCAGCGCAAGTACCACAACTTCTGGGACTACTGCGTCCACGGCCTGCCCAACATGGCACCCGACGGCTTCAAGATCCCGTTCTCGGCCGGCCACACGCGGAGGATGCCGCGGCTCACCGAGGCCCCCTTCCGCTACAAGGGCCACGCCGACCGGTATCTCGAGGTCGCCAAGCGCTACGTGACGAAGGCGGCGGTGAAGCAGGCCGTGATCTCGCCGTCCGCGCTGAGCCTCCTCTATCCGCTCGAGGGCATCCCGGGTTACTCGCGCGATCAGTTCGTCGAGGACCTCCTGGCCGAGCACGTCGGCGAGGTGCGGCGCTGCCTCGAGAAGGGCGCGCACGCCGTGCAGATCGATTTCACGGAGGGGCGTCTTGCCGTGAAGCTCGATCCGACGGGCGCCCTCCTCGCGAGCTTCATCGACCTCAACAACGTCGCGCTCGCGCGCTTCTCCGCGGAGGAGCGCAAGCGCATCGGGGTGCACACGTGC
>JAYTZB010000055.1:0-2758 GCA_043742085.1 Polyangiaceae bacterium | reverse complement strand
GCCAGCGCCGCGCCGAGAACGCCCGTCGCCCAACCGAGAGACCGCGGCGGGAGCACGCCGATCGAGCAGCCGCCTCCATCGCCGGGAGCGTCACCGTTCGCCCCACCGTCGCCACCATCGCTGCTCCCGTCGCCCGCTCCGCCGCCCGCTCCAGGAACGATCACTCCGCCGTCGGGACCGATCGTGGCACCTGGTGGCAGCGCGGTCGGATCGTCGAGCACGTAGACGGCGCCGTCGGCGGCCCGCGCCAGGGTCGGACGGGCCCGTACGTCCGGGCCCTGCGCCAGAGCGAGGACCTGCGCCGCCGGAGTCGTCACCACCTTCGACAGATCGAAGCGCCACGCGGCGGCGCTCGCGGCGTCGACCACGTGCCTCCGGTAAGGACCGTCGACCAGCCATACTTCGGGCGACTTGTCGTCCGCGCGAACGAGCTCGGGAGCGGCGCCGAGATCGGTCCCCGGACCAAACGCGTTGATGACGGCGTCGGAGAGCGGCAGCGCATCGACGAAGAGCGATAGCCTCCACGCCGCGAGCACAGCGGGTGACGCGATGTGCCTCCGGATGCTCGGCGGTGGATTCGCCGCGCAGGTGAGTGTCTTCTGACCAACGAGCACGTTCGCATTGGTCTTCGAGTCGACGGCGTACGCGAAGCTCGGGTGCGCCTTGCCGTCGAAGATCCCGAACGGCGTCGGCACGTCGAAGCCGTGATCGGCCGAGCCTACCGGCTTCACGAGATCGGGCCGCGCGACGCCGGCGATCATCGAGAAGCTTGCAGCCCCGGCCGTTCCCGCCGCGCCGTCGAAGGAGAAGTGGACGTCGATGCTCTTCGTCGGGACGTCGGGATCCTGCACCCAGCCCGTGAGCTTCGTGCAGGTCGCCCCGTCGAACGCGCCGCGCGGAACGTGGTTCGGGCACATCGGCGACGGGCCGCTTCCGCGCGCGAAGAGCCCGAGGTGATTGTTGACCTGCCGGCCGCTGTCGATGATCTGCCCCTGGCCGCGCACGTACATCTGCGAGGAGCCGCCTCCGTCCTGGTTGGTCAGGAAGTCGATGGTGGGCGCGCCGCCCTCCGCGGCCATCTGCACGACCGACGCGACGACCTGGTTGCCGTCGAGCGACGCGTCGCTCGCGAACAGGTAGACGTGGGCATGGGAGGCATCGATGCCGATCGCGGTGCGACGGTGCGACGTGGTGACGACGCTGTCGCCGTCGAAGCCGGGGCCGAGCGACTTGCCGTTGCGGACGAGGGTGTTGTGGCCGCCGACGATCTCGGTGACGCCCGCGGCCGGCGCGGTGGTCGATGGCTCGACCAGCGCTGCGACGGCGGGGCCGAACTGCCAGTAGCTACGCGTCTCCTTGTTCTGATCGGCGGCGGGCCAGTCCTGTCCGCCGCCACGCGCGCGGCCGAACACCATCGTCCAGCCCGGGAAGTCGAAGAAGTCCGCGTTGATCGCGACGTCGACGTCGACGCCGGGCTTCTGCGCCCATTGCTGCGGCGTTGCCTGTCGCTCGGCATACTTCGTCGCGCGGATCGAGACGCCGTCGGCGCAGAGATCGGCGACGACGAGGACGCGGTCGCCGTGGTTGACCATCGTGACACCGGTGAACGGATGCGTCACGGTGGCGCCCGCGGTCGATGCAGAGAGGAGGGCCGCGATGACCAGGGCGCCCAGCAGCGGTCGCTTCATGGTTGATCGGTGTAGTCGAACGCCGCGCGTAGTCTCGTCGTGAAGCGCACTTTCACGCGGATTTCTCGGAGCTCCCGCGCGCGCCGGCCCGCTTCGCGCAAGCCGTTGCGCGCTTCGCGCGAGCAGGTGCGCAACCGCGAGCCGCGCGTACTACCATCAGGTCCGATGCGAACGCTCCACGTCGCGATCACGCTCGAGGTTGCCAGGATCGTCGACGCGGGCGAGCTCGCTCGCGTCGCGGCCGCGATCCAGCGGCAGGTGATGCGGGACTTCGCGCCGGCGTGGGGCATTCGCGCGACCGTCGACTTCTTCCCGCTGCTCGAGGCCGTTCCGTCGGACTACTGGCCGGTCATCCTCACGCGGCGTCATCTCGGCGACGACGAGGGCTTCCACCTCACGCACGACGGGCAGCCGTACTCGGTCGTGGAGGCGATCGCAGGATGGTCGCTCACGGCGAGCCACGAGATCCTCGAGATGCTCGCCGACCCCAGCGGCGCGCGCATGGTCGAAGGGCCTTCGCCGGGCGACGGGGCGGCGCGCGTCGACTACCTCGTCGAGATCTGCGATCCCTGCCAGAGCGCTCGCGACGCCTACCTGATCGACGGCGTCGTGGTCTCCGACTTCGTGTTGCCCGCCTACTTCGGGGCCGAGGAAGCGGGCGGAAAGGAGACGCCCTACTCGTTCACCGGCGCGGTGACCTCGCCGTATGGGCTCGCGGCCGGCGGCGCGCTCACGTACTTCGATCGCGCGCGTGCGCGGTTCGTCCACGTCCGTCACGATGACGTCGCGGATCGCCAGGTCGTGCAGGAGCACGCGCTCGATCCGGAGGACCGCCGGCCGCCGCGCGCCGCCGTTCATGCCACGGTCAAGGGACGGAGCGACATGCCCAGGCTGGGCGGCGCGGAGCACACCCTCAAGGTCCGTGAGCCCCGCACCACGAAGGCAGTTTCCTCGAGGGCGCGAGCGACCGCGCTCCGCACGGAGATCGCTTCGCTCGGCACGACCGAGCCGCTCGGCCTGTGGCGCGTGAGCGACGACGAGCTGGGCGAGCGCATCGAGGCCGCCCTCGA
>JAYTZB010000054.1:0-1635 GCA_043742085.1 Polyangiaceae bacterium | reverse complement strand
GTGTCGTTGACGGCGATGACCTCGTAACCGGCGCGCCGCAGCCCGAGGATTGTTTGCAGAATGCACACGTCGGTCTCGGCCCCCACCACCACCAGCCTGGTCGCACCGGAGGCCTTGATGGCGGGCAGGAACTGCGGCTGGCTCGTGGCAGCGAAGGTGGTCTTGATGATCTGGAGCGACTGCGCGGGCAGCGCCGCCGTCAACGTCGGGGGCAACGCATGATCGCCGGTCTTGGTCGCCTCGAAGGACATGAACACCGGGATCTTGTGGCTCCCGGCGACCTCGAAGACGTGGGCGCTGTTGGTCATGCGCTTCGGGATTCCGCTCGTGGGATTGCGCGAAGCGGCGGTGTCGAAGAAGACCTGCTGGAGATCGATGGCGACGACGCCGAGCGGGCCTCCGGCGCGCGATGCGGGCTGAGCGGCCGCGGGATCGCCCGCCGGTGCGCCGTCATCGGACGTTGTGGGGTCGCCGCCGGCGGCGTGCCGGGTAGGGGAGGGCGCCGGCGCGACGGGCGCCGCGCACCCGACCGCCATGGCGACGAGCCCGATCCACGAGAGCGACGAGAGCGAGGCGCGATTCGGCATGCGAAGGGCCTCGCTGCAGGGGGTGCGCCAGCGCGATCAGCCCGTGAATGGCAGGTCGAGTGCGCCGCGAGCGGGCGTCGTGGACCAGCGCGTGCCGAGGCGGCGCCGACCCATGATCTCTTGCGGGTGCGCTCAGTACGTGGTGGTGAAGCAATCGCGGTGGGCC
Source organism: Polyangiaceae bacterium (assembly GCA_043742085.1). Taxonomy (GTDB): domain Bacteria; phylum Myxococcota_A; class Polyangia; order Polyangiales; family Polyangiaceae; genus Labilithrix. Next base: position 882 of record JAYTZB010000054.1, on the reverse strand, counting down.
GTCGATCGCCACGCGAGCTTGCGCACCGCTCGCGCGATGCAGCGCGCGATCTCCGGATCTGCTGGGCTGGGGTAGATGCTCACGCCGGACGCACGGCCGTCGCGCACCGCGACCCTGACGGTCACCTTCATCGACGCGGGCGCTCCGCACGTGGAGACGAAGGTCGCGTCACGCATGGGCGCCAGGAGCTCGGCGTCGGTCAAGGGCGTGCCGGGCCCCTCGTCGCCGAGCGTCGATGCGAGCGCGGCTTCATAGGTCATCTCGCCGGGCGGTGGCTCGCCACCCGTGACGGGCGCTCGCGGCGCGGTCGGCGCAGGCAGCGTGGGCGGTGCGACGAGACCGGCGGTGCTCGCGGGGATCGCGATCGTCATCGGCGGGCCCGGCTCGAGCGCGCTCGGCTCCGACGGGGCCGGCGTTGCAGCGCCACACGCCGCGAGCACCAGAGGGGCCGCTAATCGGAGAGCGTGAAGGGAAGCGCGCACTCCGACAACTCTACGCTGCGACGACGCCGCGACAGCGCTGAATGAGGCGATCGGCGGCGCTTGCCGAGACCTAACGCCCGTGGGATCTTTAGAGGATGCGGCCCAGGCGTTTCACTGCACTCGCCAGGCGCTCGCAGTGGCTCGGGATCGCGCCCGCGGTGACGGTGGCTGCGTTTTGCGCGTGCCACGGGCTCACGGTCGACGACACGCCGCACGAAGCCGAGACGTCGGCCGACGACGCATCGACAGCGTTCGACGCGGGAGCCTTCGATGCCGCTCCGTCGAAGACCGACGGTGCCCTGCCGGTCGATGGTGGCGCAACCGATGCGAATGCGGAAGCTTCGTCGGTCTCGTGCAACTTCGGCAAGCCCGGTGTGCCGGCTGTCGGTGTTGCGCCAGT
>JAYTZB010000053.1:0-5635 GCA_043742085.1 Polyangiaceae bacterium | reverse complement strand
ACCGCCGGTCGTGACCTGCAGTTCGCCTGCACGTTCCCGCTCGAGACTCCGTTTGCATGCACGGGTATCGCCCCCTGTGACTGCACCGGCCCTGGCAGCGGCACCACCCCGGGCGCCGATGTCGGCGGGCCGCTCTGCGGCAAGGGCGACCAAGCGAACGTCCAGCTGCGCGGCAAGGCCTACCCGGGCACCCGGCAGCTCGAGGTCGCGCGACTCCTCGGCAGCCGCGCGATCGTCTCCTCGCTGTGCCCGGTCCACGTGACGGAAGCGACGCCGGGAGACACGCTCTTCGGCTATCGCTCTGCGATGTCGGCGCTGGGCGACCGCATGGCGCTGTCGCTCCTCCCGGCAGACTGAACACCTGGAGAGAGGCGATCGCGAGCAACGGCGGTGGCGCGCCGGGCATCCGACGGTGTCATGGCCGGCCCGCTCCTCTTCTCACCGTTCAAGCTCGGCTCGCTCGAGCTTCCCTCTCGAATCGTCATGTCTCCCATGACGCGGAGTCGATCCGAGGGCAACGTGCCCGGCGAGCTCGTCGCGACGTACTACGCGCAGCGCGCAACGGCCGGCCTGATCGTGACCGAAGGCACGTCGCCCTCGCCGAATGGCCTCGGCTATGCGCGCATCCCGGGTCTCTACTCGGACGCCCAAGTCGAAGGCTGGAAGAAGACCACCAAGGCCGTGCACGAGAAGGGCGGACGGATCTTCGTCCAGTTCATGCACACCGGGCGCGTGAGTCATCCGCTGAATCTGCCCGCTGGTGCGCGCGTGCTCGGGCCGTCGGCCATCGCTGCACCCGACACCATGTACACCGACGAGAAGGGTATGCAGCCCTTCCCGGCGCCGGAGCCCATGACCGAGGCGGACATCGAAACCGCCATCCGCGAGTTTGGCGACGCGTCGGCCAAGGCGAGGGTCGCGGGCCTCGACGGCGTCGAGCTGCACGGCGCGAACGGCTACCTGATCGAGCAGTTCCTCAGCACGAGCAGCAATCAGCGGAGCGATCGCTGGGGCGGCTCCGTCGAGAACCGCATCCGATTCGCGCTCGCCTCCGTCGATGCCGCCGTCGCCGCCATCGGCGCGGACCGCGTCGGTATTCGCATCTCGCCGTACGGCGTCTTCAACGGGAGCGCGCCCGACGCGCAGACCGACCAGCTCTATCTCGCGCTCGCCACGGAGCTCGACAAGCGCAAGATCGCGTACGTGCACCTCGTCGATCACAGCTCGATGGGCGCGCCGAAGCCGAAGCCCGAGCTCTTCGCTGACATCCGAAAGACCTTCCACGGGCCGATCATCCTCGCGGGCGGCTTCACCAACGCCGCGGGCGCCGAGAAGGTGCTCGAGGAGAAGCGGGCTGACCTCGTGGCCTTCGGACGCAGCTTCCTCGCCAATCCGACGCTTCCCGCGAAGCTCGCGAGCGGCGCGGCGATGACGGCCCCCGATATGTCGACGTTCTATACGCCGGGTCCCAAGGGCTATACCGACTATCCGTGACTCAGAGGACGAGCCACGTCGTGATCGCCGAGGTGTACGTGCCGCCGCTGACGTCGTAGGTGGGCTCACCGCACGACGCGGCGAGGAAGCGCGTGCCGTACGTCGTCTTGGACTTGTCGATCGCGTCGTCGCACGCCTTGGACCAGGACGCCGCGGCGTCCGACTGGTACGAGGCCCGCGCGCCCTTGACCGTGCCCGCCTGGCTCAGCGTCTGCGAGCCTTCGGGCAGATCGAGGCCCAGCTGCAGCGTGGTCTTGGCGCCGAGAATGAAGTTGGTGCCGGACGAGACGTTCTTCGCCTCGGCGACCTCGAAGCCTTCGACGTGGCTCGCGCCGACGCGCGCGACGTCGTTGCGGAGCGCCGCCACGGAGGCCTTGCCGATCGACGCCTGGGCGTCGGAGAAGTAGCTGGCGGATGTGCTGAAGACATAACCCTCGAGCGTGATCTTGGTCGCGCCGGCGGCCGCGACGATGATCGGCGAGGACCCGCCCATGACGTAGGTGGTGCCGGTCGAGAGCTGCTTCGGCGCGCCGCAGCTGCCGGCGAGCAAGCGGTCACCGAGGAGCTCCTTGGCCACGGCGAGGTTGGCCGTGCATGCGGTCTGAAAGGAGGCGAGGCCGTCCGAGAGGTAGCTCGCGGAAGCGCCGGCCGAGAACAAGCCCGCGCTCGCGGCGGGAGCGTTCGCGTCGTCGCCCTCGATGGCGAGCGTCGCGTTCGAGCCGAATATGAAGTTGGTGCCGGTCGAGATGTTGCGCGGCTCGCCGCAGTCGGCGGTCGCGAGATGCGCGCCGGAGACGGCGACCATCGACTTGCCCCAGGACTCGCAGGCGGTCTTCCACGCTGCGAGACCGTCGGACTCGTAGGAGGCCGGCGCTCCGAGTACCGCCGCGGTGAGCGACGCGGGCGCGCCCTTGCCGGGGAGCACGAAGGCGTGGAACGCGGAGCCCATGATGAAGGTCGTTCCGTGGCTCACGTTCTTCGGGGCGTCGCAGCCGCCGCCGAGCAGCCGCTCGCCGAACAGCGTCTTCGCGCGCTCGAGCTCGGCTGCGCAGGCCTTCGCCCAGCTCGCGGTGGCGTCGCTCAGGTAGCTGGCGCTGGCGCCGGTCAGGCTGGTCGTGCGCACGCTGGCGGGCGCCCTGGTGTCGACGACGTCGACCACGAAGCGGGTGGTCAGGGTCGCGCCCATCAGGTAGTTCGAGCCTGTCGAGACGTTCGCGGCCGGGCCGCAGGCGGCGTCGAGGAACTTGGCTCCGGCGATGGCCTGCTGTTTCGCGCCGGCATCGGCGCACGCGGCGGCGAGGGAGGCGTCGGCGTCGCTCTGGTAGCTGGCCGAGCTCCCCGTCACGAACGTCGTCTGCGAGACGACCTTCCGCTCGGTGAGCTTCGACTCGCCCGTGGTCACCGCGGCGTCCTGCGTGGGCGCGCTGCATCCGGCGAGGGTGGCGAGGGCGAAAGCTCCGAGAAGCGACGTGCGTGCGAGCATGACCCCGGTTCAGCAAGCGTGGTGCCAGGGTAGGTAAAGGTATCCCGAGCGCTGAAGCCCCAGGATTTATGGTCTATCGTCCTTGACCTTGCGCGGCCCTGGGTCGTGGAGGTCTCACCGGCATGGCGTGACGGTCGATCCAGACTCGGTCGCGGACCGACGCAATTCTGCGCAATCGGCGTCGCCGGTCATCCTCGAAGAAGGATGGTAGACGAAGCGCCATCGCGCTGCCGCCGTACCGATCGAGACGTGCGGCGACACGGGCCGCGACTTCGACGCGTGGCGACCATGCCCGGCAAGCAGGGTATGGGCCTGGTCATGACCGGCCTGCTCGGCATCGTCGGATCGTTCGTCGGCGGCTTCGTCGGCAGCCTGCTGACGGGCGCGTCGGTGCTCGAGTTCAACACCTCGGGCCTCATCGGAAGCGTTCTCGGCGCGCTCGCTGTCCTCGCGGTCCTGGGCTTCGCCGGCCGTCGTCGCGCGCTCGCCTGATCGCGCGCCGACCGCGCCGACCGCGCCGACCGCGCCGGCTGCGACGAGGCAGACGGCCCCGGTCCCCAGGTGATAAGTTCGTCGATCGATGCCCGAGCACGTTGTCCCCCTGCCGGGTGGCACTTGGCAGATGTGGCGCACGGTGGCGGTCCGGGGGACTGGCTTCCCGGCGCGGCTCGTCATGCGGCTCGGCGCTCCCGACGCGGCACGCCGCGTCGACGACGTCATCGCCGCCGAGCGCAACGTGGCGACCCACCGGCAGGCCGCGTTCGCGGCCATACGAGCGGCGATCGCAAGCGCGCAGAGCGCGGCGAGCCCACCGGACGCCACGAGCAACGAGGCGATCCGTGCACTGCGCAAGCTTCGCGAGCGTGTCGAGAAGGGAACCTTCCCGCCGGGAACCGCGGGCGCCGGAGCCGAGGTCGACGAGGCACTCGCGGCGCTGCGGGCGGCGCTCGACCTCGAGGCCGCCTCCCTCCGCACGGCGAGCGAGGCCACCACGCGCGCCCATGCTGAAGCGCGGCAAGCGGTCCGTGACGCCGCCTCCGATCGACGCTTCCTCGAGGCCGTGACCTGGCAGAACCGTCAAGCGGTGCAGACCGGCATCGCCGCGCTCCTCCGGAACGGTCTCGGTCGCGACACGAACGGCGATCGCCAGCACGAGGCGATGGTCGTGAACTATCTCCAGCGCTACTGCACGAAGAACGACACCATCGGGTTCTTCGGACCCTGGGGATGGGCACGCATCGCCGACGGCAACGCCTCGCCCGTGATCGACGTCGCGGTCGGACCGGGCCTCCTCTCGTCACGGCGCGTGTACTTCGAGCAATGGCCGATGGATGTGCTGGCCGCGAGCATCGCCAGCGAGGAGGGCATGCGCGCGTGGACGCCGCCGCGGCGTCTGGCGTTCGTGCGCGTGCGCGACGGCCTCGCGCTGAGCCCGCTCGGCCCGGAGCGCGCCCTGTCACGCGCAGAGGAGCTGGTCCTCGCTGCGTGCGACGGTGAGCGCTTGCCCGCGGAGATCGCAGCGACGCTCCTCGAGCACCACGGCGACGTGTTCGAGCTGGAGACCGACGTGGAGGACGCGCTCCACGCGCTCGCCGACGCCAGGCTCGTCGCGTGGACGCTCGAGGTGCCGCTTCGCTTCGGTTCCGATCGACTCCTGCGCGACCGTCTCGAGCGCATCGGCGACGAGGAGCTGCGTTCGCGCGCGGTCGAACGGCTGGACGCGCTCGAGGCGGGCCGCCGTGAGGTCGCTGCTGCCGCCGGTGATCCCGACGCGCTCAACGACGCGACCTCCCGCCTCGAACGCACGTTCGTCGCGCTCACCGGCGAGGGGCCGAGCCGCAACGCCGGGCAGACGTACGGCGGTCGCGGCATCGTCTTCGAGGACACCGTGCGCGACGTGGCGATCACCTTCGGTCCCGCGGTGCTCGAGGCCATCGGTCCCGCGCTCGGTCTGGTCCTGACGAGCGCGCGCTGGCTCACCTACGAGACGGCGCGCGGCTTCCGCACGGCCTTCCGCGAGCTCTATCGCGAGGTCGGCGGCTGTCAGAACGCGCCGGTTGCGTTCGTCGACTTCTGGCTCCGTGCGCAGCGCCTCCTCTACGGTGCGAAGGCGGCCATCATCGACGGCGTGGTCGCAGAGCTCGAGCGACGCTGGGAGGCGATCCTCGCCATCGATCCGGCTCTTCGCCGGGTCGAGCTCGCGAGCTCGGACCTCGCAGCGCGCGTCGAGGAGGCGTTCGCCGCTCCGGGACCGGGATGGTCCTCGGCGCGTCACCATTCGCCCGATCTCATGGTGGCCACCGCCGATCTCGAGGCGTTCCGCCGCGGCGAGTTCACCGTGGTGCTCGGCGAGGTCCACCCCGGCATGAACTCGCTCGATCAAGCGGCTTGCGTCCACGCGAATCCATCGCCGGAGGGCCTGCTCGCCGCCGTCGCGCGCGACATCCCCGAGCCGCGCTTCTTCACGGTCCGCTCCAAGGATTGGCCGAAGGTGTCGGTGCGCACTCTTCCGTCGCTCGTCAGCGACAAGGACCTCTGGCTCGAGACCAGCCTCGAGCCGGCACCGGCGCCGCGCTCCCGCGTCGTGACCGGCAGCGAGCTGACCGTGCATGCGGTCGGCGATCGAGTGGTGGTGCGGTCGGCGGACGGGCGCGTCGA